>JBDTAI010000301.1:0-5745 GCA_039924685.1 Ktedonobacterales bacterium | reverse complement strand
TTGGCCACCGGCGCCGCCCTCGCGGAGGTGTTGGCCTAACCCGCTGACGCACCGCACCCTTACCTTGCCCTGGTCCCGCCGCCGCACAATGCCCCCTCGTTTCTACCACCCCTTGAACAGTCACCGCATCAGGGATGGACGACTCTGGCATGGAAGCGCGCATCCGCGCGTGTCGCTCCCGCTCGTCGGGACGCTTCGAAACGGCGGTGGACCTGGGCGTGTTCGCCCTCTATGCGTTCGCGCTGCTGCTCTTCACCTCCTGGCTGCGTCGGCGCATGCGCTATCGCCTCTGGCGCGTGGTACACTACTGTAGCTTCGCCATGTTCGTGCTGGTGACGGCCCACGGCTGGCTGGCTGGCAGCGACACAGGCGAACCGTGGATGCGCGCCATCTATGCAGGAGCATCGGCGATGGTCCTCTTTCTGACGCTGGTGCGCATGTTCGTGGGGCCATCCCACGTGCAGGCACAATCAAAAGTGGCATGAGCAAGAAGCAGGAAAGAAGCTGAAGGATCCAGTGGTGAGACAGGCGCACACACCTCCACCAGGGCAGGACAACCCGGACGAACTATTCGATCTGGTGGACCGTGAGGACCAGGTGATCGGCGTCGTGCGGCGTGGCGAGGCGCACGGCCATCCGGCGCTGATACACCGCAGCGTGCAGGTGTTGGTCTTCAACGCGAAGGGTGAGCTACTGCTTCAGCGCCGCTCACAGCGCAAAGACCTCTTCCCCGGCTACTGGTGCGCCTCGGCTTCCGGGCATGTGGATCGCGGCGAGGACTACGCCACAGCGGCGGCGCGCGAACTGCATGAGGAACTGGGGATCGCGCGTGCGACCAGCGACCTCGCCTGGCTTGGCAAAACACTCGTGGTCAGCGAGCCAGAAACCGAGATCACGACAGTCTTTCTGGCGCATGCCGACGGCCCCTTCACCTTCCACCCCACGGAGACGGCAGGCGGCGCGTTCTCTCCGCTGGCAGTGATTGCGGCAGGTCGCGCCGAGGGTCCATCCGGTTCGTTGCCAATGACACCAGCCCTGCTGGCTGCGCTCGATCTGCTGCTTGCCCATACGCCATCGGCCCCCACCCCGTAACCCCGTACCCGTGGGGAGATGGATTAACCCTTTGATCCCACGTCGTAATGTGGGGTATAGTGAGATCAAAGCGCCCGATGCCAGACCTATTGCGTAGGTGGCGTACACGCGCACGGTCCCCAGGACATATCGAGCGAGATCCAGGCACGCACATAGAGCGATGGATACCAGGGCGTCGCCGGAAAACATGCAGACTACCTGCGCAGTGACACCGTAGCCCTGGCTGCAACTATCGCAGCACCAATAGACGAAGAAAGGCATTGTGAACATGGCGGAAACGACTGAAGAAATCGAGAAAGCGGAGATCGTCGGCGAGACCACTATCGTGGCGGGTGATGTCTACGCTGCCCTGCGTGAATGCTACGATCCGGAGATTCCTGTCAATATCGTGGATTTGGGGCTGATCTATAACCTGCGCATCGAGGGCAGCAACGTGGATGTGACGATGACACTGACCGCCATCGGCTGCCCAGTCGCGCCAGAGGTGATGGCCGAGGTGCAGCAGCGTGTCACCGACGTGGCCAATGTCGAGAGTTGCACGGTCAACCTCACCTTCGATCCACCGTGGACGCCTGAACGCATGACTGAGGATGCGCGCTGGGAACTGGGTATCTAGCTATCCCCAGCGTCGCGGCGCAACAGGCGCAACGGGCGGTCCACGCATGTATGAAGGCAGGCGCTCATGTATCTCGAACAGTCACAATTCCCCTCGCACCAGCAATCCCTGACGATCTCAGCCAAATTGATCGCCTCTATCAAAGTGCTGCAATACTCCTCTGAGGAACTGGAACAGGCCATTGCCCAGGAGTTGCGCGAGAATCCTGCCCTCGAACTCGATGAGAGCATGCAATGCCCGCACTGTGGCGCTGTGCTGGCCGGCGGCGTCTGCTCCACCTGTGAGCGTCTGCGCGATGGCGACACGGCTGGCGATGGTGGTGATGGGCTGAACGATGGGCGCAATGAACTGGCGACCTGGGACGATCTGGCGCCGGACCTGCATGATGCGCGCAACCTGGCTACCACCGCAGACGACGACCGCTATGATCCACTTGACTTCGTACACACCTCCGCCAGCCTGCATGAGACGCTGCTGCGCCAGCTTGGCGCGATGCTCGATGATGAGCATTACCGCATCGCCGAATATCTGATTGGCAGCCTCGATTCACATGGCTATGTCACCGTTGCGATTGCCGAAGCCGCCGAGGCGCTACGAGTGAGCGAGGAGCATGTGACGCAGGCGCTGGCGCTCTTGCAAACACTCGATCCCCCCGGCATAGGGGCGCGCGATGTGCGTGAATGCCTGCTGATCCAGTTGCGCGCCTTCGAAGAGCATGGCGCCGCGCCACCGCTGACACACACGCTGGTTGATCATTACCTGCGTGAACTTGGCGCGCATCACTTCGTCGAGATCGCGCATGCGCTTGGCGCGACCAGCGCTCAGGTGAAAGCCGCCTGGCAGTTCATCAAGGTGAACCTCAATCCCTATCCGGCGCACGCCTTCGAGGTGGATGGCGCCGGTGGACTGGGGCTGGCAAGCGACAATACCATCAGCGCCGTTGTGCGCCCCGATGTGGTGATCCGGCGGACGCTCCAGGGGTTCGAGGCCGAGGTAGTGGAGCAGCGCCGCTATCGCTTTGCCATGAACCCGCTGTATCACAGCCTCTATCAGGAGGGCAGAGCGCATCGCATCGCTCCAGCGGCGCTGGGCGATGCAGGACGCCAGCATGTGCGCCAGTATGTGACACGCACCCGCTTTTTCATAGACTGTATGCGCCAACGCTGGGAGACGCTCAACGCCATCGCCAACGCGCTGATCGAGTTCCAGTACAACTTCCTCGACAAGGGCGCCCGCCACCTGCGCCCGCTGACACGCGGCGAACTGGCGGCGCATATCGGCCTCCACGAGTCCACCGTCAGCCGCGCTACCGCCAACAAATACGTCTTGCTGCCCGAAGGCCGCGTTGTCCCCTTCGACGACTTCTTCGATGGCTCGCTGGCCGCCAAAGACATCCTGCGCGAACTGATCGCCGCCGAGAATCCCCAGAAACCCTTTAGCGACGAGGACCTGACTGGCCTGCTCAACGAGCGCGGCCTGCTCCTTGCCCGCCGCACTGTGGCGAAGTACCGCGAGGTGCTGGGCATCCTCCCCTCACGCCTGCGCATCTAGCCTATAAGCCTATAGTTGGGTGCGGAAGCACTATGGGATAGAAATGCCGCCACCGCTTTTGCCGCCGCTGGTTATTGGTGATATGCTTGAAGTTGAATAGTTCCGGCATGTCCAGCACGTTGTGGCATTCCTGGGACGTTCTGCGCGGTCCCCGACCGGCGCTACAACGATATGCGCGACAGATCGCGAGCGATACAAACGGTACAGGAGCGACACACCTATGGCGGATACCGTCATCGAGCCAACCACCACCAGCACTGCGGATCATGCGGCGAAACGGCATACTGCGTCGCCCAAGCCCTCCGCGATGGACCTTTACAGCATTGATCGGCTACTCACCGAGGATGAGCGACTGGTGCGCGACACCGTGCGCGACTTCGTGCGCGAGCGTGTGCTGCCGATCATCGGCGAACACTTCGAGGCGGGAACCTTCCCGAAGGAGTTGATCCCAACGATCGCGGAGCTTGGGCTGCTGGGCATGCACCTGGAGGGCTATGGCTGCGCGGGACTTAACGCCGTCTGCTATGGGCTGGCTTGCCAGGAGCTTGAGTATGGCGATAGCGGGCTGCGCTCGTTCGTTTCGGTGCAGGGGTCGCTGGCGATGTTCCCGATCTGGGCCTATGGCTCGGAGGAGCAGAAGAATCGCTGGCTGCCGAAGATGGCGAAGGGCGAGGTGATCGGCTGCTTCGGCCTGACCGAGCCTGACCACGGCAGCGATCCCTCCGGCATGGAGACAAAGGCCGTGCGCGACGGCGACAGCTACATCCTCAACGGCACGAAGATGTGGATCACCAACGGTGGCGTCGCCGATCTGGCGGTCGTCTGGGCGAAGGCGGAGGATGGCATTCGCGGCTTCCTGGTGGAGCGCGGCACGACCGGGTTCACCACCAGCGACGTGCATCACAAGCTCTCGCTACGCGCCTCCGTCACCTCGGAACTGCACTTTGCGGATTGCCGCATTCCGGCGGCGAATATGCTGCCCGACGTGCGCGGGTTGCGCGGGCCGCTCTCGTGTCTGGATGAGGCGCGCTATGGCATCGCCTGGGGCGCGAACGGCGCAGCAATGGCATGCTACGAAGCGGCGCTGGACTACGCGAAGGTGCGGGTGCAATTTGGCAGGCCCATCGGCGGCTTCCAGTTGACGCAGCGCAAGCTGACGATTATGGCGACGGAACTGGTGAAGGCGCAACTGCTGGCGCTGCAACTCGGCAGGCTGAAAGATGAGGGGCTGGCGCATGCGGTGCAGGTCTCGCTGGCCAAGCGCAACAATGTGCGTGAGGCGCTCAACACCGCCCGCGAGGCGCGCAGTGTGCTGGGTGGCAACGGCATCACGCTGGAATATCCCGTCAGCCGCCACATGAACAACCTGGAATCGGTCTACACCTATGAAGGCACCGACGACATCCACACGCTGATCGTCGGCCAGGCGATCACGGGATTGAATGCTTTCGAGTAGGGCTGGCCCGAAGGGGGTGTGAGGCGTCCGTAAGCCGAATTTTGTTCCACCGGAACCTTGCGGCGCCGGAAGTGGCAATCATCTTTCTTGGACGACGGTTGCCCGCCGCCTCTAGCGGCCAACCCGAAGGGACAACGGGCGAGCCACCCGTGGGGAGTCGGGCGAACCCGGCTCCCACTCCTCCTGTCTGGCCTTGCTCCAGATGGGGCTTGCCGCAGCCGATCAGTCACCTGATCGCTGGTAAGCTCTTACCTCACCATTTCACCCTTACCGTCGCCATGCGCCGCCCCGAAGAACGAACGCTTGCGGTTGGCGGTATGTTTCTGTGGCGCTTTCCCTGGGGTCGCCCCCGCTGGCCGTTAACCAGCATCCTGCTCTGTGGAGTTCGGACTTTCCTCGGATGAACACACCACTTGCGTAGCGCGCCACCCGCGATTGCCTGGGCGCCTCACGCCCCGCTCGCACAGAGAAGTATACAACATGCGCCTGGCGACCAGTATGACGAGTACGGCGCCATACCCATCATAACAGGTCCGTCTGGCCCGTTGGCATTGACCAACAGGCGCCCATCCGTCCGCAAAGCGAGGATGAGCGCCTGGGCAGCACTCGCCGCTCATTGCCAATCACTGAGACGGACTTGTTATCACACCAGCTCCAGGCGCAGAGCAGCGGTTGACGCTGAACTAGCAGCAACCACCATCACCGCAGCAGCCGGTCGGGCAGCAGTCCGGTGGGCAGTCGCAGGCGCCATAACAGGCGGCAGCCACTACGCTAGGCGCAGCAGCACGCGCAGTAGGGATCAGATTGGACATGGTGTTCCTCGTTTTCTCGTGTCGTTGACGTGAACTGAAGTTGTTCACGCCTATCATCACTATCTTCGGGGTTTTCGGCGCCTTCGTGGCATGAGGCGTAGAACGTCAGGCAGTCGGGCGTGGCGCAGGGCGTCCCCAGCGACTCCACATCGCCACATGCGCTGAAGGCGACAGTTGGATCAGGCAGGCAGGCGCGTACCGCGCGCTGGTAGCGTTCC
>JBDTAI010000300.1:0-17392 GCA_039924685.1 Ktedonobacterales bacterium | reverse complement strand
TGTCGCTCGATAGCGTCTCCTAACGATTCACCATACAACACTCTACCGCCAATTAGGCACCATCTCTGTCCTTGGTGGGGTGTATCGCGTCTTATGAGGCCCAACGCCAACGGGCGCTGCTGGCGCTGGCGCGCGAAACGCACCGGCAAAATATCCACACAAATAATTGGGACGCACTTCTGAATGCGCTCCCATTCTGTTAATTCAAGCCAATTCGGATTCACTTCTGTTTTCATCCTCATTTACCTGGAGAGCGTCACGATTTCTGCCCACAAGGGTACGACGTTCACCAGTGAAGTCACGATGATACCCAATGCCGCAAAAGCGAACAAACCAAGTCCACACATCCACAACCGGTATGAAGAGCGCCTGATGATGAAGTTAGACTTGATCGTACGTGCGCCCAATGTTGCCGCTCGTATGGTTGGTTTGGCATGTGGAGGACATCCAAGCACGTCCGCCAGTTTCAAATTCTTTTCCAGCTTCTCTAGCAATCTAGCATCAATTTCCTCATGATAACGATGTTTCGACATCAGTTGCATAGAAATGAGAGCGATAACGAGCGCCAGAGCAGCGGCTATCAGGCGGGCTGGATTATTGATTGGCGACGTAAGCGCAGTAGTGAAGAGGAATGCCTGAGCAGTGAGACCCAAAGCAGGCACTTGCCAGATCAGAGTATCATAGCCAAGACGCCGAGTTGCCACCACTTGATAAAGCGCCGCCTGTAGTGTGGAATCGGTTGATGACAGGTTCGGCGCTACTGTATGGGATTCGTCATGGGGTTCGTCTGAACGTCCACTTTCTGGCTCTGTTCCTACCGCTATTATTGTTAGTTGTGCAGCGGGCTTTTCCGGCTCCATACGCATACCTCGCAATGTTTTAGAGAAGATCAACCACCGGCTGATATTCTGCGCAGTGTATCATGGATCACTTGACCTGTCTATGATGCGGATTGCCGGCTTGTTTGCTCGAATATGGCTCTCCAGGCAGCATAAACCTTCCCCGATAGTTACAAGAGGGAAGGTTGAAGAGTCAAAGACTGTTTTTGCTGTTAGTGGATGGGGCGGGTGTGAGACGCCGAGCGCGCGTGGCCAAATGTGACCGAGACGTAGTATTCGTCGCCCTCAAGCTGCCAGAAGAGCGCATCGCAGGCCGCCTGCGTTGGTGTGTTGGTCGCTGTGCGGGCCAGCCGGATCAGCGCCTCGCGGCAGCCATCGCGCCAGAGTTGCATCGAGTGGGGAGCGCCCTTTGCCCGCGCGCCATCGGCATAGGCCGCCGCCTGGGTGTGCACCAGGTCCGCCGGAAAGCGCAGATTGGCGATGGTGGTGTGCGGGTCGCTGGTTGTTGGGGCCAGCGCCGACGCAAACGCCGATTCATTGATGGGCGTCAGGCGCGGTGTGGTGGTGATGCCAGACACCATGTGCTGCGGGCGCGTGGCATAGGGATCGGATGGGTCGAAGGATGTGCGGCTATTCACTGCGCTGGTCTCACGGTTGAAGAGATCGGGTTCGAGATATATGGCCATCGCGCGCCACCCTTCTGGCTAGTGCTGTCTTCGTCTTGTCGTGCGGCGCCCGCCCGGCTCTACACATGCTCTACAGCAGCATAAGCGGCGTTTGCCCTGGAATACCGCAAGTAAAAGCAAAACTGGCGCCAGTTTTGCCACTTCGCCACCTTATCTATGCGACTAGTTTTGGCACTTCACCACCTCATCTATGCGACAGGTGTATGGTCACTGGCGTGCGCAAGCGGCAATACGGTAAAATTGTGTAGCGCCACTTGCGTCGAGTCGTCTACGTAAAAGACGCGGCGAGAGGCGGTGATTTACCGGCTGGCAGGCCGAATGGAGGAGGTAGTACGATGGATGCTCCTGAAGTTGTTACGGCGCTTATCACCGCCGATCTCACGGCACAGTCGCCCGCGTTACTTGCCATCATGCGCAACTCCATCCGCCTGAAGACGCAGGCGGTGGATGAGACGACACTTGCCGTGGGCGCCTCGAAGCTGGGTGGCCTGCCCGATCTGCCGAGCGGGATGGCGTGGCCACAGTGGAAAGGGACGCCAATGGCGTTCATCGCGCAGATCACGCTGGCCGACGCGCATCCCTATGATAGCGAGGGAGCGCTGCCCGCCACGGGGCTGCTTTCCTTCTTCTACGACGCCACGCAGCAAACCTTTGGCGGCAATCCGGCGGATCGTGGTGGCTGGTCTGTGCTGTATCTTCCCGATGGCGCGGCGTTGCAACGCCAGAGCGCGCCAGCCAGGTTGCCCGGCAATGCCCGCTTCCATGCCTGCGCCGTCACGTTTGCCAGCGAGATGACTGCGCCTCAGGAGCCGACGACCGACGCGCCCACGCTACAATGGGGCAACGACGATCAGAAGAAGTATGAGGCATTCCTTGCAGCGTTGTCGCCTGCGACGAACCGCGCCCAGCCACACAATCGGCTGCTCGGCCATCCTGACACCATCCAGGACGATATGCGCGGCCAGTGCGCGCTCGTCACCAACGGGATCAATGTGGAGACAGACGCCAACAATCCACGCGCCGCCGGCCTGCTGAAGGGCGCGCTCAACTGGCGGCTGCTCTTGCAGGTGGATTCGGACCCGAACGCGGGGATGCAGTGGGCGAGCAGTGGCATGCTCTACTACTGGATCGAGGCCGATGCGCTCAAGGCAGCCCACTTCGACAACACCTGGCTGATCCTGCAATCAGAGTGAGCGGTGCGTGTCGTATGTGGGAACACCGGTTTGGGGACACAGGCAGCGAGTGAACTTTGGCGACCGTCAACGTCATGATAGACAGGCGTATGCTGTGATTGCGATGCGCCTTCAAATACGCCGGATACGCTGGCGAACATGCAGGACTTGAAGAGGTGACATGATGAGAGCGATGAAAACGATGCGCTGTTGGGGCTGGTTGTTGCTTCCCGTACTCCTGCTCACGTTGCTGGCTGGCTGCGCGTCAACTGGTGGCTCCAATAGCCAGTCAACTGGCACGACGACGCACCAGTTCGGCGTGCAAGCCAAGACATCGGGATGTGTCGCATCGGGCGGTCTAGCCGATCCGGCCTGCACTCCAGGCGCGATCTTCCCCAATGCCACCACCGACCAGATATGCCAGTCGGGCTACTCGAGTTCAGTGCGTAACGTCCCCACCAGTGAAAAAAACCAGGTCTACGCCGAGTATGGCATCGCCAGCCACTCGCCTGGTCAGTATGAGGTAGACCACCTCGTCAGCCTGGAACTGGGTGGCTCGAACGACATCTCCAACCTCTGGCCAGAAGCCGCCAGCCCGACCCCTGGCTTCCACCAGAAAGACAGCGTGGAGAACTATCTCCACAGTCAGGTGTGCTCAGGCGCGGTCACACTACAACAGGCGCAGGTGGAGATTGCCACCAACTGGTTGCAGGTCTATCAGGCGATGCAGAGCCAGGGTGGCTGATGAACGTCGCTAGCATTGCTAGCCAGCCAGTCTAGCCGACGGGTTGAGCCGCGCCACGCCTGCTGGATTCTGCGCGTGGAGCCTGCCGTTTGAGCTGCGGCGCGAGGAATTGGCCGGTATACGACGCTGGATCGGCGGCGATCTGCTCGGGCGTGCCTTCCGCTATGATCTCGCCGCCACGGTCGCCTCCCTCCGGTCCCAGATCAATCAGCCAGTCGGCGGATTTGATCACGTCCAGGTTGTGTTCGATCACCACCACCGTGTTGCCCGCATCCACCAGCCGTTGCAGCACCACCAGCAGCCGTTCCACATCGGCGAAGTGCAGGCCGGTGGTCGGCTCATCCAGAATGTACATCGTGCGGCCCGTCGCGCGACGCGAGAGTTCTGTCGCCAGCTTGATGCGCTGGGCCTCACCGCCTGAAAGCGTGGTGGCAGGCTGCCCCAGTTTGATGTAGCCCAGCCCCACATCGTTGAGCGTGCGCAGCTTGTTGGCAATGGAGGGGATCGCCTCGAAGAAGGGCAGCGCCTCGGCCACCGTCATATCCAGCACATCAGAGATCGTCTTGCCCTTGTAGTGAATCTCCAGCGCCTCGCGGTTGTAGCGTTTGCCCTTGCATGCCTCGCAGGTGACATAGACATCCGGCAGAAAGTTCATCTCGATGGTGAGGATGCCCTCGCCCTTGCAGACCTCGCAGCGCCCACCCTTGATGTTGAACGAGAAGCGTCCCGGCTGATAGCCGCGCAGCCGCGACTCCGGCGTCTGCGCGAAGAGTTCGCGGACGGTGGTGAAGGCGCCTGTATAGGTGGCAGGATTCGAGCGCGGCGTGCGCCCGATGGGCGACTGATCAATGTCAATCACCTTGTCGAGCGCCTCCACACCCTCAATCGTATCGTGTATACCGGGGCGAGCGTGGGCGCGATTGAGTTGTTGCGCCAGTCGCTTGTAAAGAATCTCATTGACCAGCGTGCTCTTGCCGGAGCCGGATACGCCCGTCACCACCACCATCTCGCCCAGCGGGATCGCCACGTCCAGCCCCTTGAGGTTGTTTTCGCGCGCATTACGTACCAGCAGGCTGCGTCCGTTGCCCTCTCGGCGCCGCTGTGGCACAGTGATACGCCGCGCGCCGGAGAGATACTGCCCCGTCAGCGAGGCGGGATCGCGCTCGATGTGGCTGATGTCGCCCGCCGAAACCACATAGCCGCCGTGCTCACCCGCGCCCGGCCCCATGTCAACGATCCAGTCGGCGGCGCGCATCGTCTCTTCGTCATGCTCCACCACCAGCAGTGTATTACCCAGATCGCGCAGCCGCACCAGCGTGCGGATCAGCCGCTCGTTGTCGCGCTGGTGCAGGCCGATGCTCGGCTCATCCAGAATGTAGAGTACGCCCATCAGGCTCGAGCCGATCTGGGTCGCCAGCCGGATGCGCTGCGCCTCGCCGCCCGAAAGTGTGGTGGCGCTACGGCCCAGCGTCAGGTAATCAAGCCCGACATCCACCAGGAAGCCCAGCCGCGCCTTAATCTCCTTCAGGATTTGCCGCCCGATGAATTGTTCGCGGTCAGTCAGTGGCCGCACATCGGTGAAGGAAAGTGTGGCGTCGCGCTTGACCAGTCGCAGGCGCTCGCGTGTCAGCCTGCGCTCGTTGGCGCCGTTCGTCTCCCCACCTATCTCACTGGCGGGCGCATCGGCGGTGATCGCGGTGAAGAAACGCATCGCGTTGACGATGGAGAGATCACTCACCTCGGCGATGTTGCGGTCGCCCACCGTTACCGCCAGCACTTCGGGCTTGAGGCGGCGTCCGTGGCAGGCGGGGCAGAGCCGCGCCGACATATACTGCTCGATCTCCTCACGTCCGCTTTCCGACGCCTCTTTGTAGCGTCGTTCGAGGTTGGGTATCACCCCCTCGAAGGTCGTTTCGTGCTTGCGGCGGGTTCCCTGACGGTTGCGATAGAAGAAGCTCACCTCATCGTCCGAACCATGCAGCACGATCTGGCGGGCGCGCTCGTCGAGATCTTTCCAGGGTGTATCGAGACTGAAGCGCTGCCGCTCGGCCACCGCCTGCAACAGCGTCGAGTACCACTGGCTCACGCTGACATAACGGCTCCACGGCAGGATCGCCCCCTCAGAGATGCTGAGATCGGGGTTGGTGACGACCAAATCCTCATCAATCTCCAGCTTGGCGCCGAGGCCGGTGCAATCAGGGCAGGCGCCATAGGGGCTGTTGAAGCTGAAGCTGCGTGGCGCGATCTCCTCGAGGCTGATACTGCAGTACATGCAGGCGAACCGCTCAGAGTAGAGCTGCTCCTCGCCGCCGATGATCGAGACGAGGATCACGTTATTGCCCAGCTTCAGCGTCGTCTCCACAGAATCGGTCACGCGGCTGCGCTGGCTGGTTTCGGGGTCCACGCCCGGCTCGGCCACATCGGTAGATGCAGCGTCTTCGCCGGTGTTGTAGGCGACCGTCTGCTCCGCCACTTTCAGCAACCCAGTGGCGCGCTCATGGCCGTTCTGGCCGTTCTGGCCGTTCTGGCCGTTGGCGCCGCTTACAGCGTGCATCGCATCAGACGCAAGCGGGTGGCGGATGATCAGGCGATCCACCACCACCTCAATCGTGTGCTGCTTGTACTTATCAAGCTCGAAGGTGTCACTGAGGTCGCGCACCTCGCCATCCACGCGCACGCGCACATAGCCCGCCCGGCGCATATCCTCGAAGACCTGCTTGTACTCGCCCTTGCGCCCGCGCACCAGCGGCGCCAGCAGCATCAGCCGCGTGCCGTCGGGGTGGGCGATGATCGCATCAACAATCTGTTGCACCGTCTGCTGGCTCACCTCGCGTCCACAGTTGGGGCAGTGGGGATGACCGACGCGCGCATAGAGCAGGCGCAGATAGTCATAGACCTCGGTGACGGTGCCAACCGTGGAGCGCGGATTGCGCGAGGTGCTTTTCTGGTCAATCGAGATGGCGGGCGAGAGGCCATCAATATGGTCAACGTCGGGCTTTTCGAGTTGGCCGAGGAACTGGCGCGCATAGGATGAGAGCGACTCGACATAGCGCCGCTGCCCCTCTGCAAAGATCGTGTCAAACGCCAGGCTGCTCTTGCCGGAGCCAGAGAGACCAGTGATGACGACGAGCTGATCGCGTGGAAGGATGACGTCAATGTTCTTCAGATTATGCTCGCGCGCGCCGCGCACGGCGATATGATCAAGCGGCATGGACCTCGCCTTCCCGTGAGAATAGCTCGCGCCAGATGAAGCAGGTGATAAGAGCTGGTATGGCGGATTGGGGTCAGGATAACCTTCTCGGCAACCTTTTCATTATAGAACGCCTGTACCACCATCGTCAAGCTGAACAGCCCAAACGGATAGGCGCGCGCACGCTCGTCAGAACGTGGTGATGGGCGCCTGCCGCTGGCCGGTGGGGCTGGTGGTTGGCGCTGTGTTGGGGATCACCGTTGGCGTATCAGTGGGTGTTGGCGAGGGATAGGGTGTGGGCGTGGCGACGGCTGGCACACCAGATTGAGTGGGATCAATCGCGCCGCTGAGGTTGGTAATGCCCCATTGCCCCAGGTGTACCTCCATATCCAGCGTGACGCTATAGCTAACCTTGCTGCGCGTGACGGTGTAGGTGAGTTGCACCGCCTGCGACTGTGTCAGGTCGCCTGTCGGCTTTTTGGTGAGGATCGCGCCTGTCACCGTGCCATAGCTGGCGTCGGATTGCAACGCCGCCTGGTCGAAGGTGTTGCTGTCGAGCGCCACTCGCAGCGTCGGCGCAAGGAAGTTGGCGTGGATGTCGTTATAGTTCTGCGCCTGCATATCGGCCCAGAAGCCCTGCGCAGTCGAGACAGGGTCCGGTTTCTGGTTGATCGCCGCATAGGCGAAGTAGCTACCACCCGCACAGAACGAGCAGATCAGGAACGACGTGACGGTCATCACCAGCGCCAGCAGCAAGCTATTTGGGCGCGGCTCCTCGTTGACGGGGAACTTCGACTGGAACTCGTCACGCATGGCGCGCAGCCGCAGGATGCGTTCGTAGCGTTTCTCGCGCTCCTCGCCCTTTTTGGTCTCTGGCTGAAGCTCAAGGTGCTTGAGTTCGGCGTCAATCTCCTTGATGCGTTCACGCGCCTGCTTCAGTTCCGCTGGCGCCGCCCGCCGACTCTTGGCCACCGCTGTCATGCGGTTGCGAGTGATCTCACGCACGCTGCTCACCCTCCCAGGCGCATCCCTACCCATTTACCGCTTGTTCGCTTCTATGCGGGCGTGAAACAGCCCATTGCGCGCGTACTATACCGATGCGCCGCCGCGCCTGTCAAGCGCGTGGGACTCCTGCGCTACCTTCACAGGACGGTCCTAACCTATTAGTAGCGTCCTCTGTACGTCTGCCAATGGCGTGTGCGTCTACTAACGAGGGGAGCCGACGAGGCGGTGTGTACGCCTGGCTGGTTGGCGCCGATCCTGCTGAGGCAAACAACAGAGCATAGAGGGAGAAGGTGTCCGCTGTGGCCGATTTCACGCACCTGCATGTGCATTCCGAATACAGCCTGTTGGATGGACAGTCGCGCATCAAGCGGCTGATTCAGGCGACACTGGCGGGGGGGATGAACGCGCTGGCGCTCACCGATCATGGTGGCATGTATGGCAGCATCGAGTTCTACAAGGCGTGCCGGGCGGCAGGTGTCAAGCCTATCATCGGTGTCGAAGGCTACAGTGTTCCGTCGCTCGAAGAGAAGACGGGGCGCTACGAGTACAACCATCTGCTGCTGCTGGCAAAGAACAACGTCGGCTACCATAACTTGCTGAAGCTGACCACGCTGGCCCATACGCGGGGCTATCAGGCGCGGCCCCGCATGGACAAGAAATTGCTGGCCGAGCATGCCGAGGGGCTGATCGTCACCTCCGGTTGCCTCTCCGGCGAGATTCCCGAACTGCTGCTGCGGGGCGACCTCAACGGCGCGCGCGCGGCGATGCGCTGGCATCAGGATGTCTTCGGCCCCGACAACTTCTATGTCGAGATTCAGGACCACAACGCGCCGGAGTCGCCGCAGAACAAGCTCAACCCAATGCTCTACGATCTGGCGCGCGAGTTCCAGGCGCCGCTGCTCGCCACCAACGATCTGCACTATGTGGACGCTGCCGACGCCGATGCGCAGGATGTGCTGCTCTGCGTGCAGACCGGCAAGACCATCGAAGACCCCAAGCGCATGAAGTTCGACAGCTCACAGTATTACCTGAAGACGCCCGACGAGATGGCGCGGCTCTTCCCCGAACTGCCCGAAGCCCTGAAGAATACGATGCGTGTGGCCGAGCAGTGCGAGGTGACGATTGACTTCGGCGCCAACCTGCTGCCCGAGTATCTGATCCCCTCGGAATTCGCCAGCCAGGACGCCTATCTGCGTAACCTGTGTCTGGCGGGTGCAATAGAGCGTTTCGGCGCGGTCAGCGAGGCAGTGCAGGCGCGACTCGACCACGAACTTGGCATCATCGGCAGCAAAGGGCTTACCTCGTACTTCCTGATCGTGTGGGATTACGTCAACTATGCGCGCCGCCACGGTATGCGCTGTGTGGCGCGCGGATCGGCGGCTGGCAGCCTCGTTTCCTTCGCGCTGGGCATCACCAATGTAGACCCGTTGCGCTATGCGCTGCCGTTCGAGCGGTTCCTCAACCCGGAACGCAAGGGGCTGCCCGATATTGACATGGACTTCCCCGACGACCGGCGTGAGGAAGTGATCCGCTATGTGGCTGATAAATACGGATGGGATCGCGTTGGGCAGGTTGTTACCTTCAATACGATGGCCGCGAAAGCCGCTGTGCGCGATGTGGGCCGTGTGATGGGCATGCAGACCGAGGCCGACCGTGTGGCACGGCTGATCCCCACCGGCCCAAAGGTGACGCTGGATGGTTCGCTGAGCGGTGTCAAAGACCTGAAGCAGCTGTATGATCAAAGCCCGCAGATTCGCAAGCTGATTGATATGGCGCGCACGCTCGAAGGGACAGTGCGCAGTACCGGCATCCATGCGGCGGGTGTGGTGATCTCGCAGGTTCCGCTCGATACGGTGGTGCCGTTGCAGTACCGCGACTACAAGGACCCCAACAATACCTGGCTGGTCTCGCAGTACGAACAGATGCACATCGAGGACCTGGGGCTGATCAAGTTCGACTTCCTGGGCCTCTCCAACCTGACGATCCTGATGAACGCCCGCAAGTTCATTCAGGAGACACGCGGCGTAGACCTCGATCTCGACCGCCTGCCCGACGACGACGAAAAGACCTACAAGCTATTGGGCGATGGCGAGACTACCGGCGTCTTCCAGCTTGAATCCGGCGCGATGCGGACCTACATCCGCGAACTGAAGCCTACCTGCATCGAGGATGTGATGGCGATGGTGGCGCTCTACCGTCCCGGTCCGATGGACTCGATTCCGCAGTTCGTCAAGGCCAAGCACAGCGGCGCTGAGATTCGCTATCTGCATCCCAAACTGGAGCCGCTGCTCAAAGAGTCGTATGGCGTGATCGTGTATCAGGATCAGGTGCTGCTGATCGCCATCGCGCTTGCTGGATTCAGTTGGGGCGACGTGGACAAGTTCCGCAAGGCGATGTCCAAGAAGCAGCCAGCGGAGATGCTGGAGTATCGCGGCAAGTTCATCCAGGGCTGTGCAAAGAACGGCATCCCCGAGAAGACCGCCGAAGACATCTTTGCCTTCATCGAGCCGTTTGCTGGCTACGGCTTCAACAAGTGCGTCCATGGCTCGACGGAGGTGCAGTTACCCGATGGCACGCGCACGACGCTCTTTGCCGCGTGGCGCAACCCACCCGCCGAGATTATGGCGATGTGGCCTGATGGCCAGATTCGCCCGCACAAAGTCGCGCGCATCGTGCAGACTGGGCGCAAGCCGCTGCTGCATATCCGTACAGCATCTGGCAAGTCCATCAAGGTGACACCTGAGCATCGGCTGCTGACCACAGAAGGCTATCGTGAGGCAGGCGGGCTGCAATTAGGAACCGAGTTGATCGTTGCGCCCAAACGTGTCACCGAGACACAGCGCGCCGCCCGTCGCGCCAATATCATTCGCTTGAACCGCCGCGCCGATCAGCGCGCTCGCGTGAGCAGCCGCGTGAAGGCGTATCACGCAGGACGCGATCCCGAAGACCTGCGCAAGCATATGCTACGGATGCACGAGATGTATCCGCATCTCAGTCGCAACGGCATCGCGGCGGCAGGTGAGCGCGTCAAGTGGCTCTACGCCAACGATCCCGACTGGAAGGCGCGGCTGATCGCCAGGTCCATCGCCAACACACGCGCCTGCTATGATACTGGCCCCGGCTATGGCAGGTGTTCCATCGCCTCGAATGGGATGTGGTGCGCCAGCCAACCAGAGCGCGATATGTGCGAATGGCTGATCGAGCAGGGCCTCACGTTTGAGATGCACAAAGTATTGGCGAATGGGCGCATCTGCGACTTCTATTTCAACGGCATTTACTGGGAAATGGACAGCATGGACCGCACCGCCGACTACTTCGTGGCGAAGTACGGCGATCTGCCCTATGTCATCGTGACGCCAGAAGATTTCAAGCCGAATGTGCTGCGCCATCTGGGCGTAGCGCATGCCGAGAACGGCGACGCCATCGTCTCGATCACGCCCTATCGCGCGGCGATGACCTATGATGTCGAGATGGCGCCTGATGGCCCGCTCAACTATATCGCCAACCGCATCGTCTCGCACAACAGCCACGCATGCGCCTACGCCTGGGTGGCCTACCAGACGGCGTACTTGAAGGCGAATTATACGGCGGAGTTCATGGCGGCGACGCTCACTACCGAGGCCAGCGACGCGAAGAAGGTGGTGGCCGCCGTCGAGGAGTGTCGCCGCATGGGCGTGGAGGTGCTGGCCCCCGACATCAACAGGAGCGACAGTGGTTTCACGGTCGAGGAGCTGGCGCCCGATGGTGAGACAGGGGGGCGACGCTGGGGGGTGCGCTTCGGCCTGCTGGCGATCAAGAATGTCGGCTCGCGGCCCATCGAGGAGTTGATCGAGGCGCGGCGCAAAGACGGCCCGTTCAAGTCGCTGGCCGATGTCTTTGCCCGCACCGACAGCAAGAATCTGACACGCGGCGCCGTCGAGTGTCTGATCAAGGCGGGCGCGTTCGATACGCTGGGGCGACGGAGCCAACACCTCGCCGCACTCGACCGCGCGATGACCTTTGGCCAGCAGCAGCGCAAGATGCGTGAGATCGGGCAGGTGAGCCTGTTTGGCGGCTTCGGTGGCGACGACGCGGCTGACGCCTTCACACTGCCCGACACGCCCGACCATCCACGTGACCAACTGCTGGCATGGGAGAAAGAGCTACTCAACATCTACCTCTCGGCGCATCCACTGGCCCACGTCGCCAACATTCTCAAGAAGCGCGTGACCACCTATACGGCGCATCTCAATGAGGAGTGGGCTGGCCAGAAAGTGACGCTGGGCGGACGCATTACCGAGATACGGCGCATCATGACCAAGCGCGGCGATGCCATGCTGGCGGTCCAGCTCGAAGACTTGCTGGGATCGCTGGAGGTGGTAGTCTTCCCGCGTGTCTATGCCGCCACAGCGCCGCTCTGGCGCGAGGACGCCGTGGTGCTGGTGACGGGTCAGGTGAAGCTGCGCGACGACGAACCACAGATCGTCTGCGACGAGGTGGAGGCGTTCATCGTCACCGAGGAGGAAGCCAATCGCCGCGAATATCTGCTGCGTATCCATATGCGGCGCGGCGTGAATGCGGTGGTGGACAAGACAATTGCGCTGGATGTGGCGACGGCGCTGCACGACTATCCCGGCGACGACAGGTATGAACTGGTGGTGCGCAACGGCCACTGGGAGGCGCGACTGCCGATGGCGCACAATCGCCCTGGTGTGCGCTTCTGCCCCGAACTGATGCAGCAGCTAGAGGGCATCCTCGGCTCTGGCGCCGTCGAGGTGGTTCCGCTGCCCTCAGCGCACGCGCTCGCTACTGTGTGATGTGATTGCGACGTAACAGGGATCGCTCTCGCCTGAAACGGCGATCCCTGTACGCGCACTCTCCCTAAAGAATCGGCAGAAAAATCGCAAGACACCCCTTCTGAATAGCTCATCATGCGTCGTGTAATCGCGTGTCTTTCACCCACTTTCGCCTTTTGCCCTTGACATATCCGATACAATACGATATATCTTGATATAGCAGATGCGCAAGGTGGAGCAACACCCCTACCAGGCGCCCAGGGGACCGTCGCCAACCGAACTGGGAGGCAAGCGCGAACGAGCAGGTGGCAATCAACAAGGCAGCGCCACGCATGGATAGGCAATGGACACGTGCGCCGCGCCACCTCCCGAATACCAGCGTCCGGCGAATGCCGGCGAATAGGGCGAATAGACAGCAACGTACCCGAAGATAGGCATAGCTCAAGGCCACCGAACCCGCATCATATACGACACGTCCATGGTGGCAGTCGGCGCCTGACGCGAGCATGCGCTGCTGAACTGCACATCTGCAAACAGGAACATGACCGCGACGTCGAGAAGGCAGGCTGGCAAAGACAACCGACATAGCGCATCAGTGTATGCGCTGTGTGCGGCGCGGGCCAGCGACACAAGAGGAGCAGCGTATGTTTGGTCGGCGATTTGGCGGTCCCCGTTGGGGCCGACCGTCAGGGCCACCATGGGCGCGTGATCAACGCGATTGGCGTGATCAGCGTGGGTGGGGTGAACGCAACCAGAATGAAGAATACTACGACGGCGAAGCGCGTGAGCAGCGCGATCCGCCTAGCTACGGCCCACCCTGGGCGCAGAATGGGAACGAACATGGCAGCAGTTGGGAGCAACCCGGACGTTGGGGCGCCGCTGAAGGGCGCGAACGCAACCGGGCTGACTGGGAGCGCTCTGCTGGCCCGCCGCCCTGGGCTGGTGGTCCATGGGGTCGCCATGAGCGCCACAACCACCACGGCCACCACGGCCACCACGATGCACATGGGGCACGGCGCGACTGGCGAGAAGGCCAACGCGATGACTGGGGCAATTGGGGCGGTTGGGGCGATTCCGACAGATGGCGGCGTCCACCCGCCTACGGGCGGTCATTTGGGCCGCCGTGGGCGCGCTGGGGTCGTTGGGGCTATGGCCCCTATGGTCCGGGATTTGGTCCAGGCTATGGCGCAGCCTTTGCCCGCCATGCCGCCCGCCACTTCGCGCGGCGGGTAGAGCATAAGCTGGAACATAGATTTGGTCGCCGCTTCGGTCCGAACTTCGGTCCGGGATGCGCTCCCCACTTCGGCCCACGACCTTTCGGACGACATGGACGCGTTGGACCATTTGGATACTTTGCAAACTTTGGCCCCGGATTTCCGGGCATGTGGGGACACGCCTGGCGGCGTGGCCCGGGAGGGTGGATTCCACCAATGGCACGACGATTTGGGCCGTTTAACGGCGGACCGGGACCGCGCATGTTTGAGCGCGGCTACCTGAAATATGCTCTGCTGGAACTGCTGCAAGAGCAGCCCAAGCATGGCTACGAAATGATGAAAGACCTCGAAGACCGCATGGGCGGCTTCTATGCCCCCAGCGCAGGCGCGATCTACCCCACACTGCAACTGCTCGAAGATCGCGGCTGGGTGACGGTCGAGACGGCTGATGGCAAGAAGATCTATACCATCACCGACGAGGGACGCCAGGCGCTGGCCGAGCAGACAGAGCGCGTCGGCGCACGCGGCCCACACGAGCATCCACACGGCCCGCATGATCACTCGCATGGCCCACAGGGCGATCCACGCGGCGAGCATGGCCCGCGTGGCAGACGCGGCCCCTGGGATTGGGATGAGCGCGGCGGACGACATGGCCCCGGTTTCGGACCGGGTTTCGGACCGGGCTTTGGACCGGGCTTTGGCCCTGGCCGCGGCGACTGGCACGGCCAGCCGGAGGCGCTGGCGCTGGCGCGTGAGGTGCGCGAAGTGGGGCGTTTGATGCTGATAGCAGGCATGCAGTCCATCAACCACCCCGAACGACTGGCGCAACTCAAGCGTATCGTCGAACATACCCACGCCGAGATCGAGACGCTGCTCGAACAGTCGCCCAGCGCAGCGGGCAGTTCGTCTGCGGGCGCATCCAACGTCTCGCACGAGAACGAGAATCAGCCATCAGGCGATGATGGCGTGGATGGCGTAGATATGGTCTAGCCTGGCATGACACATCCACCTGCCCTTCTCCAACATGGGGAGGGGTGGGTGGTTCAGTTTGTGAAAAAGGGAGAAACTTTGTACGATAGAGATCATAAAATACTTGACTATGGCAACTATCGCATCCTGCGGGTGGAGGTGAGTGAATGATGCACGGCGGCATGGGCGGCGGAGGCGGACGCTACGGACGCATGATGCGTGTCTCGACGAACGAGGCGCCAACGCGCAAGGCTGATGCGCGCACAATTCGGCGGGTGGCGCAGTCCTTCAAGCCGTATATGCGCCAGATCAGTGTCGTGCTGGTGGCCATTGCCGTGGTAGGCGCGCTTGGCGTCGTCAACCCCTATATGCTCAAGTTCTCGATCTCGATTGGCTTTGGGCAGCAGAACTTCCGCTTGCTGGCGCTCTTTGTCGGCGTCATGATCCTCACACCCATCATCAGCAGCCTGATCGGCGTCGGGCAAACCTGGCTCAACACCAAAGTCGGCCAGTCGGTGATGCGCGACCTGCGCAACAATCTCTACGCCCACTTGCAGAACATGCCGCTGCGGTTCTTCACCGATACGCGCACCGGCGAGATTCAGTCGCGGCTCTCGAATGACGTGGCAGGCGTGCAGACCGCCGTAACCGACACTGCGACCTCGACCGTCTCGAACATCACAACGGTGCTGGCGACGGTTGTGGGTCTGTCATTCCTCTCCTGGCAACTTACCCTGCTCTCGCTGGGACTATTGCCGCTCTTCGTCTGGCTGACCTATCGGGTGGGCAATGTGCGGCGCGAGGTGAGCAAGAGCACACAAATCTCGCTGGCTGAGCTTTCGACGATGGTGGAGGAGACGCTCTCGGTCAGCGGCGTGCTGCTCACCAAAGTGTTTGGTCGCCAGAAGGACGAGATCAGCCGCTTCAGCACTGAGAACGACCGGCTGGCGGCGCTGCAACTGCGCCAGCAGATGGTGGGCCGATGGTTCATGATGTTCATCTCCACCTTCTTCTCGATCACGCCTGCGCTGGTCTATCTGCTCTTCGGCTATCTCGCCTTCGGTAACGGACAGCACCTCTCACCCCAGCAACTGGCGGATATGGTTGGCACACTGGTGGCCTTCACCACACTGCAAACCCGCCTCTTCTTCCCGGTGGGCGCGCTGCTCAACGTGCAGGTAGAGTTCCAGGGCGCGCTGGCGCTCTTCGACCGCATCTACGAATATCTGGATATGCCGCATGAGATCACCGACAAGCCCGGCGCCATCGCGCTGGACCCAACGGCGACCCACGGCGAGGTGGCGCTCGAAGATGTGACCTTCAACTATCAGCCCGACCAGCCACGCCCAACGCTCGATCATGTCTCGTTCAGGGTGCAGGCGGGGCAACTGGCGGCGCTGGTGGGGCCGAGCGGCGCAGGCAAGACGACGATCACCTATCTGATTCCACGCCTCTACGATGTGACGGGCGGCGCCGTGAAGATTGACGGCCACGACGTGCGCGACGTGACGCTCGAGAGCCTGGGTGAATCCATCGGTGTCGTCACGCAGGAGACCTACCTTTTCCACACGACAGTGCGCGAGAATCTACGTTATGGGCGACCCGATGCCAGCGACGATGAGATTATTGCGGCGGCAAAAGCGGCGGCGATCCACGACCGCATTATGGAGCTACCCGACGGCTACGATACACGAGTAGGTGAGCGCGGCTACAAGCTCTCCGGCGGCGAGAAGCAGCGCATCGCCATTGCTCGCGTGATCCTCAAAGACCCGCGTGTCCTGATTCTCGATGAGGCGACCAGCGCGCTCGATACGCACTCTGAGCGGCTGATTCAGGCGGCGATTGAGGGGTTGATGGAGACGCGCACAATCATTGCCATCGCGCACCGCCTTTCAACCATCCTTGCCGCCGATGTGATTCTTGTAGTGAACGAAGGACGCATCGCCGAGCGCGGGACACACGCCGAGTTGCTTGAGCAGGGCGGCCTCTATGCGCGCCTCTACAAAGAGCAGTTCGCCCGCACGCCCCTGCCCGGTGGCGACTTCATCCTGACGGCAGCGGACGAGGCGGACGAAGCTGATGAAGCGCTGCAACGCGCGCTGGTCGAAGCGGCAGATTAGCGGCGATAGTATCAGCCCAGAGCGGCCCATCGTGGCCAACCATCTACACGCGCTCTCAGGGAACCCCTCCCCGGCGGCGCGTGTTTTCGTTTGCCTGAAATTGACAGCCAAAGCAGGTGACAAGGGTTCCTAAAGCCTGCCAAGGGTCTGCGGATGATTCGTCTGCGCTGGACGTATGGTGAGCAACAGGCACACGCGCCTCGATGGCGATTTCATCAGGTATCATCAGGTATCATCAGGTACAGGTATCTGTACGCGCTGTCTGTATGCGCCGACAAACCGGGCGTGCTATACTAGCGATATGCCACGTACATCAGGAACTTCCCGATCATCCGAGACAACTGAGACAACTGAGACAACTGAGACGACCCGCAAAGCCGAAGGCGCTGCGCAGATGGCCACCCCAGACGAGGCGACACTTGCCGTCGAGCTGCCCGCCAGCTTGCTGACGCTGGAGCAATTGCGCGCCGTGATGGAGAGCCTGCTCTTCGTCGCCGGGCGTCCACTCGAATACGGCGAGTTGCGGCGGCTGCTGCTGGTGGATGAGAAACGCCTGCGCGCCGCCGTGGAGTCGCTGGCGGAGGAGTGTGAGCGCAACGGGCGCGGCATCCGGGTGCAGCGACTGGGCGACACTGCGCAGTTCGTCTCTGCGCCAGAAAATGCGCGCTTTGTGGCGG
>JBDTAI010000299.1:0-3207 GCA_039924685.1 Ktedonobacterales bacterium | reverse complement strand
ACCTCGCTCGCCGCTGCCTTTGGCCTGCTGCTGACGGCGTTTGGCGTGCGACAGGCGGACCCCATCGCGGGCCTGCTAATTTCCATTGCCATCCTCTATATTCTCGTGGATGTCGGGCGCGAGGTGTTCTATCGCCTGATGGATGCCGTGGAGCCTGCCGTGGTAGAGCAGATTCGCGCCATTGCGCTGGCAACACCCGGTGTGCAGGATGTGCAGGACATCCGCGCGCGCTGGAGCGGACGCCGCCTCTATATCGCCATGAACATCGGAGCCGACGCCAACAGCACACTTGCCGAGGCACATGCAGTCGCCGAGCGTGTGCGCCAGGAGACGCTGGCGCATGTGACGGGCGCCGCGCTGGTAGACATCCATGTGGACCCGATGGGTCTCCCCAGTGACATTGATCCCCATGCCTGGCTGCATGACCACGCCGCCCACGATCACGCCCATGACGATCATGACACCGATGACGATCATGACGCTCATCCCCATCACGACGCTGCGCATGACCACACACACAACGGCGGCGATAAGGTGGATGCATCGCTGTAGGGGGCGAGGCGCGCCCCTTCAATCGTCGCCACCCACACATGCTTCATATGCTTCATATGCTTCATATGCTCCATCGAGCAGGTATGCGGGCTAGTGAAACGCCCCCTACAAGACGTCGATCCTTCCTGCCAGTCCTCATGTGCAAGGCATTCATGCCTGCGATCTTGTTCAGGGAACCAAACCGTGCGGCGTGGCGTCGTAGCAGGTGGAACGCTAGCAATATCCTCCACCTGAAGTACGCGCCCCATGCACTGCACATGCTGCATACGTGGGCGCACTGAGAGAAACATGTATGCAACAACCAACCCCTAACCGTGGACCTTCCTGGCCGGTGATCGCGCTGGTGACAGGATTGAGCCTTGTGCTGCTCACCGCGCTCACACTGGGCATTGTCAGCCTGGCGAAATCCGGCAACGTCTCAACCCTCGCCGTCGGCGCCTCACAGCAAACCGGCATCGCCGTCTGTGGTCAGGGGACGGCGTTTGTTCAGCCCGATCAGGCACAGGTGACGGCGGGCGTGCAGGCGACAGCCCCCAGCGCGCAGGCGGCTCGCAGTCAGGCGGCGCGGGCGATGAATGCCGTGCTGGCGGCGCTCACAAACGCCGGTGTCGCCAATCAGGATATTCAGACCAGCTATTTCGCCATCGAGCCAACCTACTCCTATGGATCGGGCGGACCGCAGCCGACCGGCTATAGCGCCACCAACACCGTCCAGGTGACAATTCATCAGGTCAACGCGGTTGGGACGATTGTGGATGCCGTCACCCAGGCGGGCGGCAATAACGTCGTCGTCCAGGGGATCGCCTTCACGTCGAGCAATCCCACTCAGGGCAAGACGCAGGCCGAACAGAACGCGCTGGCCGATGCGCACCGTCAGGCGCAACAGATCGCACAGGGGTCAGGCATAACCCTCGGCGCGCCAATCTCCATTCAGGTCGGCTCCTGTGGGAACACGCCCATCCCGCCGAGTTTTGCGCAGGCCGCTTCGGCAGGCAACGGCGACACGTCCACGCCGATTCAGGCGGGCCAGCAGCAGATAAGTGTCATCGTAGATGTGGTGTATGCCATGCGCTAGGGCGCTACCCGACGCAGGAAGTCGCCAATCCAGGCGGCAAGCTGCTCCGGGCGTTGCAGCGGGATGTCGTGAACTGTGTCGCGCGCCCAGATCACCTCGACCGAAGGCGCCTGCGTCATGCGTTCGCGTGCCGTTTGCGCCCCCTGCCGTTTCGCCGCCAGAAAATCATCCACAGGCGCCGCATCTCCAGCGTTCCCCTCTGCCTCCCTCACCTCAGAGGAGAGGGTCGGGGTGAGGTCACGTGGCTCGGCCTCCGGTCCAGAGCCACTCCGCTCGCTATGGCTTGCTGCTCGCTGGCGTGGCTCTGCCAACACATACAGGGTCGGCGCCTGGATCAGCGGGAAGATTGCGTCGGGGTCTTCATCCCACATCGCCCGCAGAATCTTCATATGGTTGGCGCGGCTGAGGCGGGGCCTCACCGTATCATCTGGGCGCAACTCGACGATATTCAGTTCGATTTCGTCAATGTCGGGTCGCCAGTTGGGTATCTCGTCGTGTACCCAGCCAAGAAAAGTCTCACGCGGCGTGCCTGCGAAGTCCGGCGGCGCAAGGTCGCGGCTGAGCTGCTCCCACGTGGCGCCGGGGCGTTGGCGCAGCATGCCAAAGCCGCCATCCACCAGCGCCATCGCCGCAACACGGTCGGAATGCATAGCCGCGAACTCCAGCGCGACGTTGGCCCCCCACGAGTGGCCCGCCACTGCGAAGCGTTCGCCCAGCCCCAGCGCATCCGCCGCAGCCAGATCGTCGGCGAGCATGCTGGCGAAGTCGTAGCCGTCATCTGGCTTGTCGCTCAGGCCATGCCCGCGCTGATCCAGCGCCACCACCCGCCGCTCGCGTGCAAGGATCGGCGCCACCATATCCCAGATGCACAGCGACGACGCCAGCCCATGCAACAGCAGCAACGGGGTGGGTGGGCGATTGGTCGTATTGCCTGTCCTGTGCGCTGGACCCTCAGGCCCGCGATCCATCGGGTCGCCCCAATCGCGGTAGTGGAGCCGCACGCCATGCCCATTGGTCATGCCGTCGCGTGGATAGGCTGTATCTTCGCTCATGGGTGGCTCCTCTGCTGGCGGCTGAAGCCGCGCCTGAAAGTTGGCCTGCGGCCCGACGCGAAGCCCACGAAGGTGGGCTTGAGGCGATAACGACTTGTCGAACGGCGAGCGCGGCGCTGCCCATGTTCACTCTACATCCCGCGTAGGCGGGCTTCGCCATCGCAAGACGTTTAGGCGCGGCTTCAGCCGCCCGCTTTACCGGCCGTGGAGACGGCCTTTGCGTCCCGTTGGGACTCCAGGCGCGGCTTTAGCCGCCCACTGGGCTACGCCACGGCGGACCGCCACCCCACATCCACTTTTTGATGCGAACGAAAGAAACTGGTCTACAGCAATCACCACTTTGTATACTATTATAGCGCCTATAGCCACCGCGCACCCCATGCCAGCGCGGCGGTGATAGTATCCCATGATAGCACCCCGATAGATGAGCGAGACGCAAACACTGCGACAACCTGGAAGTGAGTGTGAGCATGACGACAACGGCCCAGATGACCAGCGCGCTGCTGCTGGTGGATTCGACAGATCGGC
>JBDTAI010000298.1:0-3518 GCA_039924685.1 Ktedonobacterales bacterium | reverse complement strand
CCTGCGGCGAGGGCATCAAGGGCGTTGCGGGTGGTGGGGTCGCTGTCGCCGACTGTGAACCCGCACCTGGGCCGGTACGTCGCGCAACCACATTCTGGTCCAGCAGGCCAACGAGCAGACCGACGACGACGACCGCTGCGGCGGCGCCTACCCAGGCGCGCCAGCGTGGCGTCTTTGATGACTGTCTGGTTGAGGTTGTTGGCGGGCGTGGTGTCTCACGCATATGAATGTATCCTTTCGGAGTTGGATGTTGATCGGGTAGCGGGACCGTGGGCGATGGCGGCAGAGACTGCCGTTCGGCAGATTCAGCGGATATGGCTGATGTTGTGCGCGCTGCCAGCTCGACGCGGGCGCGCTCGATCAGTCGCTCTGACGGAGGGAGCCGCCGACGCCAGGAGACGCCATCCGCGACGAGACGCTGGTGTGTCAGCCGCAAATCGTCAGATAACGTCGCGTCGTCGGGCGTCTGCATGTGACCGTTGTGTATGAAAACAGACGATGTCTCGGCTGTTTCGGCGCCGTCGCCGTCAAATGACGTTGACATTTAGCGCCTCCCTTGCTGTTCTGGTGGCTGGGGTGATGCTGAAGAACGGTTGGGCGCGTCGGGCGGCGGGTCAAGGGCAGCGGACAAAGCTGTGGGTTGCCCCAGACGGTCGCGCAACAGGGCAAGTGCGCGACGCAGGCGGGTACGCACGGTGGTGGGTGGGATGCCCAGGGCGGCGCCCACCATCGTCGCATCCATTCCGGCGTAGTAGCGCAGGGTGACGACAACACGCAGGTCATCATCGAGTGTGCCGATCGCCGAGCGAAGGTCGAGCGCGGCGGCGTGATCACTTGCGCCTGGGTCCGCCCCCGGTGTGGCAAAGGTAGCCTCCACCTCGGCGCCCTCATATACGCTGGTGGAGAGCGACTCTGTCAGGCGCTGCCGTGTGCCGAAGCGACCACGCCGCCAGTCGCGGCAGACATTGACGGTGATGCGCAGCAGCCAGGATCGGACCGCCCCTTGATCGCGAAGCGTCGGCCATGCCTGCCAGGCGCGCAGGATCGCCTCCTGGGCGGCGTCCTCGGCGTCGGCAGTTCCCACCAGCGCGGCAGCCACCCGCAGCAGAGCGTCGGCGTGGTCGGGCAGCAGGGCGATGAAACGGTCGCGCGCGTCCGCCTCAGCGTTCTCACTCCCCGAACTGCGTTCGCCATCGCGTGGTATCTCGGCCATCGCCAATCTGCCTGCCCTCCTGGCGCCTGATACGCCTGCCTTCTGCGCCATCCCACGCGCCTTTCTCCCTGAGACCCCAGTTGCGCCGGGCCGTCGCCCAGCCGTCCATATGGCCGTCGCATGTGGTCAGTGCCTCAGTACATCAGTGCATCAGTACATCCCCATGCACTTCTACAGACGAAACGAGGTAGCCCAGGTGTTTTGGAGACCACTTTGGCGACTACCCGGAAATCGTTGGGAGGATTCGGGAGGATTATTGAGGCATGCGGCCCATCCAAGCCCTTATAGCTGCTCGATGTCTTGATGCTACTGGTGTTCGACAACTCAATCGTGGACTGGATCCCAGGTGGTGGTTCGTGGCCTGAAGGCCACGGGTAATCCTGAATGGGCGCTGGGGTTATAACCTGATCACGATAACAAGTAACAGTAGCGTCGCTGGCACATATGGCGCAGATGGCGCACATAGAGTACACTCTCAGGGAATGCATACTCATCAGGGAAGTAGTGACCCAGGCCTCTATGGGGGCTACAGCGACGTGATCTCCAGGCGCCACGATAGCAGGTATAGCGCATAAAGCGCGCATTCTCAGCGTGTTCAGGAGAGTGGTGATGGCGGAACGAGCGCGTGGGGCGCCCATAGCGCCCACAGCGAGGCGTATCGCGGCGGCGGTGGTCAATGGCACAGGGTATGGTGGTGTGGAACTGTTGCGGCTGCTGCGACGCCATCCAAACTTCGAGATCGTCGAAGTGACGGCGCGCAGCGAGGTGGGCAAAAGGGTGAATGAGGTGTTCCCGCAGCTCGTCGGCCTTGATCTGTCCTTCACGCCCACGGTGGAACGCGCCGAAGTGGTCTTCGTGGCGTTGCCGGAGCATGCCGCCGTCGAGATCGCCCCCGATCTGCTGGCGGCGGGCCGTCGGGTGCTGGACCTCTCGGCGGGCTTCCGCCTGCGCAACCCGGACCAGTACCGCGAGTGGTACGGCTTTGAGCATCCCGCGCCAGCCCTGCTGGAAGAAGCTGTCTATGGGCTGGCCGAGTGGGCGCGTCCGGCGCTGACTGAGGCGCGGCTGGTCGCCTGTCCCGGCTGCTATCCCACGGCGGCGCTGCTGGCGCTGGCTCCGGCGCTGGCGCATGGGCTACTCGCACGCGACGGCTCCGGCGCGCTCGATGTGATCGTTGACGCCAAATCCGGGATCAGCGGCGCGGGACGCACGCTCAAGCTAGGAAGCCACTATAGCGAGGCCAACGAAGACGTGAACGCCTATGGGCTGGCGGGCCACCGCCACCAGCCAGAGATCGCCCAGGGCATGCGGCTTGTGCAGCGGCAGAGTGGCGACGACTGGCAGAACCGATCTGCGACCGATGCGCGCCTTACATTTATCCCGCACCTCGTGCCGATGACACGCGGCATCCTCGCCACCTGCTATGCCCATCTGCGGCAGGGCGTCACGGCTGACGATGTGCGCGCTGCCTATTCGGCGAGCTATGCCGATGAACCGTTCGTGCGCGTCGTGGCGACGCCACCGCACACCAAGTGGACGCTCGGCTCCAACCTCTGCTTCGTCCACCCCACCGTACACCCCCAAAGCGGACGGATGATCGTCGTCAGCGCGCTCGACAATTTGGGAAAAGGCGCCGCCGGGCAGGCGATCCAGTGCGCCAACCGCATGTATGACCTGCCGGAGACGACAGGGCTGCCGCAGGAAGGGGTCTATCCCTGATGTCCAATGACGACTCGGATGACAGGAACATCACGACAGGCGATCAGGCGATAGCGGATACCCCACACGGTGAAGCCCAGCCGACCGAAGGCCGACGCCGTGTGACACCCAGCATACACACGCCGCATGGGATACACACAGCGCATCGGGCGCCACGCCATCCCCGCGCTCAGGCGCCAAGTGTCAAGGCGATGGCGGCGGCGAGCCAGGTGGGGCGTCATGAGGTGATCGCCCAGGTGTTGAAGGAGGCGCTGCCCTATATCGAGGCGCTCAAAGGGCGCTATCTGGTGATCAAGCTGGGTGGCAGCGCGCTGGAGCATCAACGCGACGCGCTGGAAGACATCGTCTGGCTGCGGGGATTGGGCGCATGGCCGGTGCTGGCGCATGGCGGCGGCCCGGAGATCACTTACTGGCTCGACCGCCTGGGGCTGCCCAGCCGTTTCGAGCGTGGGCTGCGTGTCACAGATGAGGCAACACTCGAGGTTGCGCGCATGGCGCTGATCGGCAAGGTCAACGGCGAACTGACGCAATTCTTGATGCGGCTGGGTGGACGAGCCATCGGCATCTCAGGCATAGATGGCGGATT
>JBDTAI010000297.1:0-8607 GCA_039924685.1 Ktedonobacterales bacterium | reverse complement strand
TGGTGTGGTGAAGCTTACTGACTTTGGGCTGGCGCGCAGCCATGAGTCGCGTGATATTACTGTAACCGGCTTCTTCGTTGGCACGCCGTTCTATGTGGCGCCCGAACAGGTGGAGAACAGCCGAAGCGTTGGCGTGCAGGCCGATCTCTACTCGCTCGGTTGTGTCTTCTTCGAGGTGCTGACAGCGCGTGTTCCCTATGATGGTGAGCATGCCTGGGACGTGGTGATGCAGCATCTCAATGGCCCAATCCCGTCCGCCGTCGCGCTGCGCCCCGACCTGCCAGCCTCGGTGGATGCTTTCTTCCAGCGCGCGCTCGCCAAGCGACCTGCCGACCGCTTCCAGTCGCCGCAGGCGTTTGTCGAGGCGGCGGATGCGCTGCTGATTGGTGAGCGCCCGGCTGATGTCGGCGGGCCTGGGCCTGTGAGCGCCCCCGCCAGCAATGGCGTGAACAGCCCGAATAGTGTGAATAGCGCCAATGGAGCCGTTGGCTCAGGTTCGCTGGCCGCGAATGAAAAGGTCGCCGCGTCGCTAGTGGCGTTGGGCGGCCAGACATTCGCCCTCAGCGCGCCGGAGATGGTGATCGGGCGCAGCGATCCACAGCGTGGCATGCGCCCAGACATTGATCTGCTGGCGCTCGATCCCTCGCAGACGGTGTCGCGCCGCCATGCGCGCTTCAGTCGCCGCGAGGGGCGTTACTATATTGAAGACCTGAATGCGTTCAACCGGACGCGCCTGAATGGGGCGCCATTGACTCCCCATCAGGACGTTGAACTGCATCCAGGTGATATGCTCAGACTTGGCAACATCGAACTGCAGTTTGAGGTGCGTCCGCGTTGAGGTGAGCCTATGAAGCTTGTATCCCGGCTGTTCAACCAGCGGGCGCTGATGGTCGTAGATCGTCATACGATGTACCTCTGTGCTGGATTCCACTTCTGTGTCCAGCGCACGTCTGTGAACGGCGCGCACTGCGTGTCTTCTCACGCATTTATCGAGCTACATGCGAGACATGCGAATTACATATTTGGGGTGGAAGGATGGACATAATGATGTACGCGGTTGGCGCGCATGCGCCGCTGAGTGTCGCGGCCCTCGGCTTGAGCAATGGGGTGTTGGTGGCCGCCGCCGGAGTGGTGGTGGTGCTGGCGATCCTGTTGGTCTTTGTGATGGTGTTGCGAAGCAACGGGGCTGCGCGCCGCACGGCCAGCGGCCTCGGCTATGATGCGCAGCAGGGGCCGCTGGGCCAGCCCCAGGCGCCAGTGAGCCAGGGTCCGCGTTCCCGGGGCGGCTATGGCGCTGATGATGGTTATGGCGCCAACGACGGCTATGGATACAATGATCCCTACGCTGCGCCCGCTGGTGGTCGCCCAATGAATCCCGCACAGGCGCGCGGTGGCGCGCAAGACGCCTGGGGCGCTGGTCCAGCGGGCGGTGGCATGCCTGGCGCTATGTCGGGTGGCCAGGGCGCTGGCTGGGGCGCCGGGGCGAACGGCGTGAATGGCGCCAGTGATGGTCCATGGGGCGGCGCCAATGATGGCTGGGGTCGTCAACCGGGAGCCGCTGCGGGCCAGCCGATGGGCGCGCCGGTTGGCATGAACGGCCAAATGGGCCAGATGGGCCAGATGCCCGGACCCGGCAGCCAGCCGCAGTGGGATATGCCAGCGCAGAATCCCGCTGGTGGGGCGCGCGGTGGAAGTTGGGGACCACAGGCTGGGACCAACCCTGGCGCTCCTGGCTGGGACCAGCCCGATCCCAACGCTGGATGGGGTGGGCCTGCCGCGAATCCCGCCAGCGCGAATGCCGGTTGGGGTGGCGCTGCCGCCGCTGGGCAGGAGTGGGGCGCGCCCGCGCCGGTCGGCGCTCCGCCCAGCATGCCCAATGCGGGCTATGGCGCGCCGAATGCGCCCAGCTATGGTGGCGCGGGTGGTTATGGTGAGCTTGACAAGACGCGCGTCGTGCGTCCGGCGGGTGGCCCGCAGCGGATGGGCGTGCTGGTGGTGCGCCAGGGCAAAGAGCCGGGGCATGTCTTCGAACTGCGCAAAGACCGCATCACCATCGGGCGCAGCCGCGAGAGCGACATCTTCCTCGAGGACCTGGCAGTCTCACGTCTGCACACCACCGTGTCGGCTGATGGCGCCGGACGCTATATCGTGCGCGATGAGAATAGCGCCAACGGCACCTTCGTCAATGGGCAGCGCATCTCTGAGCATGTGCTCGAAGAGGGCGACGAGGTGCAGGTCGGTCAGACGATGCTGGCCTTCCAGCGCCGCTAACTGGCTCCCCGGATGATACGATCCGCCGAGCGCGGGTAATCGGCTGAATATGGCCGCTAGCATCCGATAGAAGAAAGTCACGAGGGGGTAGCGTGGCGCCGGGATACAATGTGAGCGGACGTGCGCCGGACGACGTCATCGGCCTGACGCTGGGTAACTGTGTCATACACTCGTTGCTTGGCCAGGGCGGGATGGCGCGTGTCTACCGCGCAAAACAGGCGAATCTGGATCGCGACGTGGCCATCAAGATTCTTCCACCCTACTACGCCGCCGATCCAGCGTTCGTCGAGCGATTCAAGCTCGAAGCGCGCGCGCTGGCCCGCCTCTCGCATCCCCACATCGTGATTGTGCATGATGCGGGTGAGGAGCAGGGGCGCCTCTATATCGTGATGGAGTATGTCGCGGGTGGCAATCTGCGCCAGTATATGGCGCAGTCTATGCCGCTGCGCGAGGTGGTGCGGATCATCAAAGAGGTGGCCGACGCGCTGGCCTATGCGCACGCCCACGGCATCATCCACCGCGATGTGAAGCCCGTCAATGTGCTGCTCGACGAGAACAAACGCGCCGTGCTCAGCGACTTTGGCATTGCGAAGGTGATGGAGACCTCCGCCGCGTTCACGCGGGGCGGGGCGGGCGTCGGCACACCTGAATATATGTCGCCTGAGCAGTGCCGGGGCGGCGCGATTGATACGCGCACCGACATCTACGCGCTTGGTGTGATGCTCTATGAGATGCTGACCGGCCACACCCCCTTCGAGGCTGACAACTATACGGCGCTGGCCCACTCGCATATCTACGAGACGCCGCCGCCGCCCTCGCGCCTCAATCCACGCATCTCGCCCGCTGTGCAGGCCGTCGTCCTCAAGGCGCTGGAGAAAGACCCGGTCAACCGTTTCCAGTCGGCGATAGAGATGGCGCAGGCCTTCGAGGCCGCCGCAGCGGCGCAGGCGCCCATCCAGCCCGGCGGCGACCGCCGCTCACTTGGCCCGGCGCGCAGCCCGGTACATACCGGGCCTATTGCCGGTTCACCCACCGCCGGGCCGCCCACCGTCATCTGCCCACGCTGCCATGCGCCCAACAGCGCGCAGCAGCGTTTCTGCTCCATCTGTGGTTTGCCATTTGGCCAGGCGCAACCCCCACTGCCCCAGATGGCGCCACCACAACCAGGGCAACAGCCGGGACAACAGCCGGGACAACAGCCGGGGCAGATGGGAACGGCATCGGGCGCCTATGTGTCTTGCCCAGCCTGCCATGCGCTCAACCAGCCGCTCAATCGCTACTGCACACGCTGCGGCTATAATCTGCTGCAAGGCGTCTCTGGACGCACCTGCCGGGCCTGTGGCGTGCGCAATGGCGCTGCCGTGCGCTTCTGCACCGCCTGCGGCCACCCGCTGATGACCTGACAAGCCTGTTCACACCAATTGGTACGCGCATGAATCGAACGGATCGGTTGCTCGCCATTGTGCTGGAGTTGCAGGGGAAGAAGCGCCAGCGCGCCCAGGACCTCGCCGCCACCTTCGAGGTGAGCGTGCGGACGATCTACCGCGATGTGGAGGCGCTGGGTGAGGCGGGCGTGCCGCTGGTCTCCACACCGGGGCGCGGCTATACGCTGATGGATGGCTACTTTCTGCCGCCCCTCAGCTTCAGCGCCGACGAAGCCATGCTGTTGTTGCTTGGCAGCGACGTGATGGCCCGCAGCTTCGACACACACTATCGCGCCGCCGCCCAGTCTGCCAGCCGCAAGATTATCGGCATGTTGCCCGACCAACAGCGGCAGGATGTCGCTGCGTTGCGAGAGCGAATACGCTTTATCGCAGGGGGCATCACCGGCGATGCCTCGCCGCATGCGGCGGAACAGGCGCTGCTGCACCTGCTGCGCCAGGCCGTCGTAGATTGCGCCACCGTGCGCTTTCTCTATCACACACGCCACACCGCCGATGAGACGCCCGCTCACCGGAGCCGCGAGGCCGACCCTTACGGCCTGTTCTTTCTGAGCGGCGCGTGGTATCTCTCCGCATATTGCCATCTGCGCCATGACGTGCGCAACTTTCGCCTTGAACGCATGGATGATCTCGCGCTCACCGGGCAGATGTTCACCCGGCCTACCGATCTGCAACTGCGGCGGCGCGATCTCATGGAGTCGGAGAGCATCACACTGCGCCTGCTCTTTGCGCCTGAAGTGGTGCGTTGGGTGCGTGAGTCGCCCAGTTTCTACGCCATTGCTGAGGAAGAGACGCCTGATGGGCTGCTGATGACGCTGCGGGTGCGCCATGTCAGCGAGATTCTGCCGTGGATTCTGCGTTGGGGTGGCCAGGCGCGTGTGCTGGAACCGGCATCGCTGCGTCAACGTGTCGCCGAGGAAGCCGCCGCCATGCTGCGCCTGCACGACGACGCTGCTTGCCTTCGACCTTGACCCTCCTTCCCCTCTCTCACCTTCGACGCCCACTCTCAGCCTTGAGACCATGTAGCACTGTGATCGGGTACAACGACATTCGCCCGCTGCGAGGACTCTGGTCTGATGTTCTTTGCCATCATAATCGGGTACTGAATCGGGTACTGAATCGGGTACTGATCATCATGCCCTTCAGGATGAGCCGTCGCCTTCAGGCCACGAACCACCGCATGCGATCCGGTCCCCGTTTTTGCGTTGTCAAACAACAGTATGCAGGCGATCATCCATACTATCCACCCAGGCGAGGCAGTTGAAAGCGGCGCGCATCCTGGCGGGCGACCTCGCGGTTGCGGCGTTCGCGGCGACGCAATGCCAGCGTGTAGTACACCACATGCCCCAGCAACGCCAGCAGGCCAGTCAGTATTTCCCAAAAGAACGGGATGCCGACGCGCTCGCCAAACAGGGGGAGTGTATAACTGACGGTGGTTCCCGTCGAGATGGACCACACCTGCCGCGCCTCACCCAGCGCGCCCGCCACAGCCAGACTACCCAGCAGCGCAATCACATAGCTGATCAGCGAATTGCCCCCGCCGATGGGGCCGCCGCGTGGCGCGTTCCGCAGCCGCCAGCGAAACGCCTGCTCGATGTCGGTCATGCGACGCTTCAGCTTCTGGATGTAGAACTCCTTGATCACACCCATCGTCACAAGGCTGTCGCTATACTCCTGCCCCAGATCAAAGAAGCGGGCATAGAACGCGAAGCTGAGGAGCGCGAAGATCAGCAGCGCCATCGTCGCCACCACGGCAATCTGCGAGCGGGTATCGCGCGAGTAGGCGTTCACCATCACGCCAAGCCCGGTCGCCAACGCGCCCACCGCCAGCAGATAGAGGTTGAAGAGGTTGGCGGCGTCCTCTTTCGCCTGATACGCCGTCACACTGGCATAGTTGAACTCTTCGAGCAGGATGCTCTCCGCCTTGAGCTGTGTATCCACCGACTCATCAATGTTTGCGCCCGCGCCGGATTGCGCCGCCTGAGCGCCGCCCGACACATCCGGCGAAAATGGCAGCGTCACGGCGTTGGCATCCAGATAGGGCGCCGGTCGCTCGAACGGCATATTCATCGCGTCTCGCGGCATCGCCTCACTCCCCCTGCGTATCCCTCAGACAACACACACATATGCTCTGGCGCCTAGCGCCGTTTCTTCTCTGGAGGCCAGGGGATGCCGAATCGGCTGGCGATCTCGCCAATCTTCGCCTCCTCCTGCTTGCGACTGAGGCAGACGCGATATGAGATGGCGAAGATCACGAGGGCAACCACCAGCACAGCCGCCGCGCCCAGCAGGTAGTACAGCAGCGATGGCGCACTGGCCGAGAAGAACGGCGCCAGCCAGGACTGTTCCGCCACGAAAACGGCGCCCGCAAAGCAGAGCGCGCCAAGAAAGGCGATTGTCGCACAGACCACAAACGTGACGCTGCCGAACTTCTCGCCGGTTGGCATTGTCGCCAGCCGCCAGTGGAAGGCGTCGCCGACGTTTGCCTTTTGCTGCTTGAACTCGCGGATGTAGTATTCCTTGACGGTGTTCATCGCCAGCAGGCTCTCACGGTATGCCTGCCGCAGCCGAATCTGCTTGATGAAGAATGCGACACCCATCAGCCCAGTGAGGAAGAGCAGCGCCACCACAAGGTCCTGCTCGAAGGCGCCAAGCCCCTTGCCAAGCTGATAGACGGCGGCAAGCCCGGACCCCAGCACGCCGATCAGCAGCAGGTAAAGGTTGAACATGCGCGCCCGATCTTCGAGCGCCTGATATGCCGTCACGTTGGCGTAGTTGTACTCCTCCAACAGCATGTTATCCAGCTTGAGCGTCGCATCGAGTCCATCAGTGCCAACGCCTCCCTCGGCGCCACGTTCGCGCGCCTCCTGCGTATAGGTGGTGGTACGCTGGAAGGGCGCATTGTTGGGATCGAGCGGCATGGTGGTTCCTCCTGCGTCGGTGATTGATGAGGGAGTCGCCGTTGGCCTGGAAGCGGCAAGCAGATCGCGGGTGAGAGTGAGGCCAATTAGCGTCTTGCCATCAGTGGCGGCTCCTGCCTGGGCGCGGGTGAGCGCTTCACCCAATGGCAGCCACTCGACAGCGGCGATCTCGTCAGGATCAGGGATAGCGGCGGGGAGCAGATGCACACCGGTCGCCAGGTAAATCAGAATCAGCGCATTCGTGAAACCGGGCGCGATATACTCGCTGGCCAGCAGCCGCCACTGATCGGCGGTCGCGCCCACCTCCTCTCGCAATTCGCGTCCGGCGGTCAGCAGTGGATCGGTGCGTTCGTCCGGCTGGACGATGCCAGCGGGTAGCTCCCAGGTGTCACGTCCGACAGCGGGGCGATGCTGTCGCACCAGCGCAACCAGTGGCTGATCTGCGCGCGCAGGATCGATGCGCAAGGCAACGATAGCGGCTGAGGCAGGGTGGTCCACAATCTCATAGCGCCGCTGATGCTGTTGCGCATCGGGCGCCGTCTCCACCCGCAACGTCAGCAGCGAACCGCGATAGATCACCTCGTCGGATGGCTGTATGTCATCACTTGTCATCGCGCATCTCCACCTCCACTGCCTCTGTATGCAAACGCAACGCATGCGCAGGCGACCGAACGTCACGACTATATCACGTTCCAGCGATTGCGTGAAGAGGGTAGCTGCGCTCAACGGCGCCTGGTCCGTCGCGCAGCTACCTGAAGAAACCCGAGAAAGCGCTATACCTGTACGTGTACGGCGGTGTTGTAGCCCTGTAGGGCGCTTACTGTGCGTCCCCTACGGCGCTTGCGCCGACAATTTCAGGTGTTCGCCAGTCATCGTGGGGCTTGACGAACGAGGTTAGGTGATGCTAATATCCGAGTGTAGAACTCAGATATACACATGGGCGCCATTGGATGTCATACGGTGATTTCATGATGCCCATATGCAGCGATATGGCGATAACCAGACGACAACGAGAAACGTCAGTGCGGAGCGATGTGGCTCCTGCGCAAAGAGCTGGCTAGAAGGCGTGAAACTATGCTACCGGCATTTGTCCTGTTCCTGCGGGAAGGGCTGGAGGCCTGCCTGATCGTCACGATCTTGATGGCGGCGTTGCGTCAACTTGGGCAATCGCATCAGATGCGCGCTGTCTGGACCGGTGTGGCGCTGGCGGTGGTTGGTTCGCTGGCCGGTGGCGCGGTGATCTACGCTACAGTGCATGTCTACGCCGATACCAGAGGCCAGACGATCTTTGAGACGTTCGCCTATCTGCTGGCGGTGGGCCTCTTGACAGCGATGACCTTCTGGATGCAGCGGCACAGCCGCACGCTGAAGAAGGAGATCACCACGAAGGCCAGCGCCGCCGGATCGGGCTTTGCGCTAGGGTTGCTTGCCTTCACCACGGTGGGCCGCGAGGGGCTTGAGACGGCGGTGTTCCTGCTGGCTTTCGCCTTCCAGTCGAATCCGTGGCTGTTGCTGCTGGGCGCTGCGCTGGGCATCCTCGCCTCGATTGCGCTCTGCTACGCGATCTACCGCATGGGCTATCGGCTCGACTTCCGCATCTTCTTCCGTGTGATGGGCTTTCTGCTGCTGGTCTTCGCGGCGGGCCTGCTGGGTGACGCGGTGCAGAACTTGCAGGAGCTTGGCTGGATACCCTTTGGCCTGGCGCATCTGTGGAACACGGGCGCGCTGCTCTCTGAAGCCAGTGTGATCGGCGATATTCTGCACACCTTCATCGGGTACGCCGAGTCGCCAACGATTCTGCAAATGACGCTCTACGCGCTCTATCTCGCCATTGTGGGCGGCTACTTCTACTATCTGACGCGCAAGCCGCCGATGCGCCCGGCCACCATCGCCGCCCAGACCCCATCATCAGCGCCAGCTACGCAAACGACCAAGCCAGTCGCGCATCCCCAGGCGTAGGCTCATAGCATAGT
>JBDTAI010000296.1:0-12948 GCA_039924685.1 Ktedonobacterales bacterium | reverse complement strand
CCGCCGACGCTGACGCCGAGTATGCCGCACTGGTGAAGAAGGGTGTCACGGTGGCTGAGGAGCCGAACACCATGCCGTTCGGGCGCGCCTTCGCCATCAAAGACATAGCTGGCAATACGATCTATTTCCTTCAGCCGGGCGCATAGTCAGCCAGACGCCCCATGCAACCTACAACACACCGTCGCCAGATCACATGATCTGGCGACGGTGTGTTGTAGCAGTCGTTGTTAGTGGGTGGGGAGCAAGACGACCTCATCGGGCGCCGCCGTTGAGGCTTCGTCACTGGCGTTCGCCTGGCTGTCTGGTTGCGCCGTCCTGGCGCTCTGCAATGGCACGTCCTTCAGGAAGAACGTGATGATCAGCACACCGAGGCCGATGAAGACCGACACCTCAAAGGCGCGCTGAATGCCCACCGCCAGCGAGAGGCGCGTGGCGTCGAAGAGCTGGCTGAACAGTGTATGCACGCTGTTGGTGGTCTGCGTGGCAATCTGCGCGAGAATCTTCTGGGTGATTGCCGCCACTGTCGGGTCATGCGCCGGACCAGCGGGAACATGCGCTGTGGCCTGGGCAATCGCCTGTTGCGCCTGCGGTGAGTGCTGCGCCTGTTGCACGGCCTGGTGTGTCGCGCCGTTCACCAGTTGCGCGCGCCGGTCTTTGTTGGTCAGCACCTGCTCGTTGGTCGCGGCGTTCACCAGCTTCGTTGGCAGGCGGCTAGCATTGGGTATCGTCTTCAAGCGCCCACTGAGGTCGCTCGAAACAACATTGGTGACGATGGAGCCGATGATGGCGGTGCCGAGCGTCTGGCCCAGTGCGCGCAGATAGGTGACGGCGCCCGTTCCCACACCCAGGCGGCTGCGTGGGATGGCGTTCTGCACCGCCAGCGTCAACACCGGTGTGAGCATGCCCAGGCCCGCGCCAACCACGATCATGTAGATCGTGACGGTGAGCAGCTGGGTGGAGGCATCCATGCGCGAGAGCAGGAAGATGCCGCCGGTCAGCACGATGGCGCCCAGAATCGCGAGCCACTGGTAGCGCCCGATACGCGCGATGATGAAGCCGCCGGCCGTTGCGCCGCTCGCCAATGCCAGCGTGAGCGGTGTCACCACCACACCGGAGTTGGTCGCCGACACCCGAAGCACACCCTGCAAGAAGAGTGGCAGGTAGATTACGACAGCAAAGAGGCCCATGCCGACACCCAACGCCAGCAGCGCGCTCGATGTGAATACCTGATTGCGGAAGAGGTCAAGCGGCAGCACCGGCTCCACGGCGCGTATCTCGATGAAGAAGAACGCGATGAACAGCACGCCCGCCGCAACCAACACGGCGATCACCTGCCAGGAATTCCACGGGTAGGTAGAACCACCCCAGGTGAGACCCAGCAGCAGGCAGGTCGTCGCCGCAGCAGCAGAGAAGGCGCCCGCGAAGTCAATCCGCCGGATGGCCGCCCAGCCCCGGTAGGCAGAGCTACGCAGCGAGAGGGTTGACGGCAGGAAGAAGATCAGCAGCCCCAGCGCGATCAGTCCTAGTGGCAGGTTGATGTAGAACACCCAGCGCCACGAGGAGTTGTCGGTGATCCAGCCGCCAGCCGTCGGGCCGACGACACTCGCCAGCGCAAAGACGCCGGAGAAGAGACCCTGCCAGCGGGCGCGTTCGGCGGGCGAGAAGATGTCGCCAATTGAGGTGAAGACCAGCGATAGCAAACCGCCGGCGCCTAGTCCTTGCAGCGCGCGAAACGCGATCAACTGATTCATATCCTGCGCAGCGCCTGAAAGCGCCGAGCCTATCAGGAAGATCACGACGCTGGCGACGATGAACCATTTGCGTCCGAACTGGTCCGAGAGCTTGCCGACGATGGGAATCACTGTCGTCGAGGTGAGCAAATAGGCCGTCACCACCCAGGTATAGCGGTCATACCCGTTCAGGTCGCCCAGGATCGTTGGCAGCGCCGTACTTACGATGGTCTGGTCGAGTGCTGCCAGCAGCAGTGTCACCATCAGCGCGGCAAGCACCGCCGCCAGCGATGTGCCACGCAGGCGTTCGGGCGCTCGCTGTGGCATTCCCCCGTTCAGGGAGCTGGCGGACGTTATGGATGTGGAGGAAGCCGATTCCACGTGACAGATCCTTTCTGGATGCGTTGGATATGCGTTGGATATGCGTTGGATATGCGAAGGGTAAACGAAAGGTAAGCAGGCCAGATATGGTCCGAGGACAGGTCAGGGGAGAGCCACGAACATTACATGGCGACACTCCACAGGAGACACAGAGGCGCCAGAGGCGCCAACGTGATGCCCTACAAGCGCATTACGCCTCAAGAGCATCAGCCAGCGACGCTGCTGACGGGGATGGTGAGGGTGGTGGGTGAGGCGCGTGGGGCGTCGTTGGATACATCAGGCAGCGCAGGCGGCTTCGGTGACGCCAGTATGCCGTTCAGGAAGACGCTGGCGATGGTATCGCGCAGCTCGTCAGTTGGTTGAAGCGAGCCATCCGTGTAAAACTCGCTGCGGAAGATCGCTGCTATGCCGCCGAAGAGAATCTGCGTCAGGATGTTGGTATCCAGCGAACGTAGACGCCCCTGATCGATCTGCTCATCGAGGTACAGCCGCAGAGAGGCCAGCATGCCCATCACCCGCGACTTCATCTGGAAACGGCAGGCTTGTAGCTGGCCCTCGGCGCGCTCATTGTGCGCCGCCATGTGCATCATAATGCGCACCAGCCACTTGACACGCGGCGACTCCAGCGTGGTGAGGAGGCGCCCCAGCATGCGCGGCAGGGCGATCTCCGGCGGATCGTTGCGCTTGACCTCGTCGGCGAAGTCAAGCTGGGCAAAGGCGATCTCCGCCTGGTGCTCGAAGGCGGCGAAGAAGAGACCCTCTTTGTTCTTGAAGTAAAAGTAGATCAAGCCATGCGTCACCTCGGCGCGTTCGGCGATCTCTTTGCTGGTGGCGCCCTCGAAGCCCTGCTCGGCAAAGACCTCAAGCGCCGCCTCAAGAATCTGTTGGCGACGGTCCACGCCAGGTATTGCAGGCTTGCGCGCCATCGAAACGTCTCCTCTTCGTGTCAGCATCTTCGCCGACATCACGCGGCTAATTAACTGTCCTGATAAATAATAACAGAAACGACGAAACGAGATCAAGGGGATTCTTGTCAGCGTCAGAGGCTACTTCACGAGGCTACTTCACGAGGCTATTTCACGTTGGTCGCGGCGTTTGCAACGATGCGCGCCAGCAATGGATAGGCCAGTGCCAGTTCGTCCATGTGGAAGCCGGGACGCCAGGGGTGGAAGAGTTCATCCGAGATTGCCAGCGCCAGCGCCAGCCGCACCTTGCGCAGCGCCGCGACGGCAAAGAGCGCCGACGCCTCCATCTCCACTGCCAACACGCCAACCGCGCTATACGCCTGAATCTTCGAGGCCAGCTCACGATAGGGAGCATCGGTTGTCCAGACGGGGCCGGTAGCGATGGGTGTGTGCAACGTTGCGGCGGCGTTGACGAGCGCCTGCAGCAGGATCTCATTGGGCGCGACGCTCTCGCCCGCAGGCACATAGTGGAACGAGGTTCCCTCCTCGCGGATGGCGCGTGTGGGCAGCAACAGCGCGCCAATGGGCAGCATTGGCTGAAGGCTGCCAGCGATGCCCATCACGAAGATGTCGCGCGCGCCCAGTGCGATCAACTCCTCGAGATCGGCCACGGCGGCGGGGGCGCCCGTGCGCAATTGCGCCAGAGCCAGGGGGGCGCCAGCGATGCTACCAAGCGCCAGCGTTACGGTGGGGTGCGGCGACTGTTCCAGCAGTGTGGCCTGGGTGGTGTCCACCAACGCCGCAAAGCCCTTGCTCTGAAAGGTAGCGAAGAGCAGCGGCGGCAACTGCGCCTCGGCGAGCGTGCGTCCCTGTCGCTGCAACACATAGTCTATGAACGCGCGCGGCGTGATGTGTTCCTCATCTGCCGGGGCAGCGGCGTTCAAGGCGCTGAGGTCGGCGTCGCTCAGACTAGCGCCCGGCGCAACTCCCAAGGATTCCAGCAGGCGCGCACCCTCGGTGTGGTCCGCCAGCTTGGTCGAGGGAGAGGCGGTCGTGGCGCTGTCGTGTCCAGTGGGACTGCTTGAGTGTGTTCCCTCACGAGGCTCGGTCATTATTGTATCCCCTGGTATTTCCGTGTAAGGGCATCCACTTGACGCCCGTATAGTTGTCGTGGGTTGTCGCAGGCATCCAGTACAACGCCCAGTACAACGCCCAGTACAACGCCCAGTTAAGCGCGACGCCGGAGTTCGTTCGTTATAAGTATGTCGGGCTGTGATGTGCTGGTGATCACTGCGGCAGCGCCCATTATAGGGGAGCGGGGGTCACTGGTCAAACAGGCGCGCATTTCGTCCCATACGCAGCCCATACGCAGCGAATACATTGCCCGATTGCCACGTGTATCATGTATGCGCTGGTCGGTACTGGCCCATCTGGTATACCATCAGATCGATCACTAGGCGACGCTTGCCTAGCGGTGTATAATCGCAGGCGACATGGGCAAGACATGGGCAAGCAGATCCATGCACAAGCACAAACACAGCACCGCGCATACGAAAAAACAACTGGAAAAGGGATGAACACACATGCGAACGATTGTACGAACGATTATGCGCACGGCTCAGAACAGCGTTCATACAGAAGCTGACGCAGCAACCGCCGCTGATCCACTGATCTCTAGGATCCCAGCGCCCGCGCGCATGCCGCCCGGTTCACGCCATTCACCTGGTCAGAGCTTGTTTGAATACGCGATGATTATTCTCTTCGTCGCATTGGCGGTTTTTTTGTCGCTGTTGCTGATTGCGCCTGTTCTCAACAGCATCTTCAATCGCGTTCCGGGTATGTTTTAACGAGTTTCTTTGCGTGCTTTGGGTTGCGCTTCCGTTTTTCGGCGCTGGCGCCAGAATAGCGGAGGTAGTTGGCGCCAGCGCCACATACACTCCCTTTCATCCTTTCAGAAAGCACAGGCTAACCCGTCTGACACTAATCCGACATGGCTTGACATGGCTTGACATGGCTTGACATGGCTTGACATGACCTCTGGAAGCTGATGATTGCGGGGATTTCGCTGCAATGGTATAATGCGTGGGTGGTTGAGCAGGCCTCCGAACACAACCCCTACGCGACGCGCTATCAGCCGACGCGCGGGTGACGGAGTGGAATGCCCAACCGTCACACATATGCGTCTTCCCACGAGCGCGCCACACAGACCGTAGTTGTTTCGTGTTCACTGCGACAGCGCCCGGTAGATGTACCCTGGAGCGCGACAAGCGTGTTATCGGGGATGACGCCACTTTCCGTTCCTGCCTCACCGTGATCGCCAGGCCACATGCGGGCCTGGCGACGCTCCACGCGCCAGAGTGGCGTGGTCAACCGGTGGGAGCATACCCACAGGAGGAATCCGCATGGCGCGGGACTATGAGTTGGGGATTGTGATCAATCCCGATGTTGGCGATGACCAGGCGCGGGCGATTGTCGAGCGTATTACGCAGGTGGTTGGCTCCAATGATGGACAGGTCGTGCGTGTCAACGCGGTGGGGCGACGCCGATTGGCGTATCCCATCGAGCGTCATCGTGACGGGCTGTACTTCTTCTTCGATCTGATGCTCGAACCTACCTCGCTAGAGGAGATTGAGCGGACGTTGCGGGTGAACGAAGACATCATTCGCCATCTGCTGCTCAAGCGCGATCCGCGTGTGGTGACACAGCAGCGTCAGCGCGACGCCGAGGCCGATGCGCTGGCCGCCGAAAACGCCGCCCGCGCCGAAGCCCAGCAGGCTGCGCGCGCTGCGGCAGAGGCGGCAGGCGAGACCGGTGAGGCAGAGCAGCCAGATCAAAACGGTGAGCCTGCTGTGGCTGTCCCTGATGTCCCTGATGTCCCGGTTGCGGTGGACTCTGCGGAGAGCGGCGCGCAAGACGAGCAGGCGGCGCCAACTGAGACGACTGAGGCGGCGACCGCCGCTGGTGTCGCTGGCGAAGCGGAGGCATAGTGCTGCGCCCCAGCGGTTTATGAGCCGATGCGGCGCGGGAGGATGGAGCGTATGCTCAACAAAATCATGCTCATCGGCAATCTGGGCAAAGACCCAGACATGAACTACACCCAGAGCGGCAAGGCGGTAACCAAGTTCTCGCTGGCCGTCAGCCGCCGGATGCGTGACCGCGAGAGCGGCGAACGACGTGAAGAGACCCAATGGTTCAACATCGTCGTGTGGGAGAAGCTGGCCGAGACGTGCGGAGAGTATCTGCACAAAGGTTCGAAGGTCTACATCGAGGGCCGCATGACCTCACACAAATACACGGATAAAGATGGCGTCGAGCGAACGGCGTGGGATGTCACCGCTTTAGAAATGGAGATGCTCGACCCGAAGGGAGCCACTTCCGCTGGCGGCGCTGGCAGTGGTGGCTATCAGGACGAGATGAGCGGCGACGAGGTTCCTTTCTAGGTCTGTCTCCGTCTATCTTTGTGTAGTCATCGTGTGATGAATGCACCAAGGACCGGGCCGCGCTGGTGAGCCAGCGCGGCAAACAAAACACGACAAACACGACAACAAATACGTCGCGTGAGTAGCGCAACTGCGTATACCACATGTGCGTGCCGACCTGAGCGACCCTCTCCGCCCGGGCCGGTTTTCCCATACGTCACAACGAGGAGTACATCATCATGCAGCAGAGGAGAGACTTCGGCGGACCCTCAAACGGCGCCGGAGCCAACACATTCAACCAGACACGTCCCGCGTTTGGCGCTCCCGGTGGGGCGCCATCTGGCCAGTTTGATCGCCCGGACCGGCCCGAGCGTTCGGATCGCTTTGAGCGTTCGGATCGTGGCGAACGTGGTGAACGTGGTGATCGCCCAGACCGGCCACCGCGCTTTGGTGGGCGTGGCCGCGATTTCCGGTCGCGGCGCAAGGTCTGCGCGTTTTGCGTAGATCACATTCGTGATATTGACTACAAAGATGTCGGTCGGCTGCGCCGCTACATCTCGGATCGCGGCAAGATCGAGCCGCGCCGCAAGACAGGCGCCTGCGCCAAGCATCAGCGCCGCCTTTCAGTGGCGCTGAAGAATGCCCGCCATATGGCGATGCTGCCCTACACCGCCGCCCATATTCGGGGCGTCTAGCTGCGGCTGTGTTGCCTGGCAGTATTTCCGTGAGAGCTGATCGCCGGTCACGTTCCCTTCTGTTCCGTCAGCCTGAAGGCAAGTAAACGCAGATAGCTGAACGCAGGCGGAGGTCACCGGAGGCGTCGTGTGAACGACGACGCCATCAGCTTTCACATGGTGTTTTTACACGGCTTTCACACGCGGATTGTTCCGTTTCCGCCCCAGGGGAGTGCTGGACGCGCTTATGAGTAACCAGACGTTACAACGCCCGAAACAACAACGTATCCGCCCCTCGGCGAGGCGCCAGGCTGGCCGCGCAGGTTCATATCGCAAACAGACGGCGCGACTGGAAGGTCGGCGTGATGGCAAGCCATTAGTTACGGTTGGCCGCTTTCGCTGGGGTCAACATCTCACCCGCGCCCAGAAGAACCGCTATCAGCATCTTGGCGCCTATAGCTTCCTGGGGGTTGTGGTCCTGGCCGTCATCGGCACACTCGCCTTTGGCGCGCTGAATGAAAACTACCTGATCCCCAACCAGACCATCGTGAAGGTAAACAGCGTCAACATCTCGCAAGATACGTATCGCAAGCACTTCGCCTACAAGGCGCAGGTGTTGTGGAACACGCTCCAGAAAGAGATCACACAGCAAAACAGCCTGGCCGCCGCTGTGCAGGCGCACGATCCGGCTGCAACCCAGCAAAACCAGGTGCTGACCGCGCAAATCCAGAGCGACGAGGGTAACTATAGCCAGGCCGCGCTGTCGCAGAGCGCAATGGACGACCTGGTGGAAAATCAGTTGATCGTCAGCGGCGCCCATCAGATGGAGCAGCAATATCACCTGAGCGCCTCTACCTTTGAGCCGAGTGACAAAGCAGTGAAGGATGCGTTCAACACTTTCAAGGCGAACTTTCCGCATAGCGAGAAGTACAGCAGTTTCCTGAGCGCAGACAAACTGAGCGATGCCGACATCACGAACTCCGTCAAGATTACACTGCGCCGCACGATGATGCAGACGTGGCTGGCCGGGCGGCTGGTCTCGCCAACACTGCAAGCGCATCTGCGCCACATCGAGACCAACACCCAGAAGGACGCCGCTAACGTCCGCGCCGCTTTGCTCAAGGCTGGTAACAACGATGCCGCCTGGAAGCAGATCGCCAGCAAGAGTTCGCTTGATCCCGATACCAAGACGCTTGGTGGCGACATAGGGTGGTTCGCTCCCGGCGCTGGTGACGCTTCCATTGATCTGTGGGCATTTGCCAGCGGACGCAAGGCGGGCGACTTGAGCCAGCCCATCAAGACCTCGTCTGGCACCTGGGACATCGTGCAAGTGATCGCACTCGATCCCCAGCGGGTGGTTGACGCCTCGGCATTGCAGGCGGCGAAGGACAATGCGCTGGCGCACTGGCTGAGTGAGCAACGCGCCAATACGAGCAACACGTTCTCTACGCCGAATGCGGGCATGATGAGCGATAACCGCAATCTGCCGAAGGACCCCAACCTGAATGCCACCCTCCCGCAAGAGGCGGCATCACCCGGCGCATTGCCCGGTGGTGTGCCAGCCGGTGGGCTACCCAGCGGGCTTGGGGGCTAGTGATCGCCAGTGATCGCCAGTGATCGCCAGCGCTGAACACTCCCCTTGCGATAGAGCGACACCGTCGAGACATGCGCATTAAACGAGTGGCGCGTCACACGCTGGCGCGCTGCTCGTCTTTTTTCACACTGGACAACCGACAGCCATGAACATCGTGCCACCCATACCAACCACGCTAACTCCAGCGACCGCGCCAGACCTGCTGGATACTATCTCGCTCTATCTGCACATCCCCTTCTGCCATGCGAAGTGCCACTACTGTGACTTCAACTCGTATGCAGGCATGCTGGGGCTACGTGAGGCGTATGTCGCCGCGCTCTGCGACGAGATCGCGCTTGCCGGTCGCCGTGCTCGGCTACCCGATGGATCGCCACGCCGCTGCCGCACGATCTTCTTTGGGGGTGGCACGCCCAGCCTACTGACCGATGCGCAGGTGGACACGCTCCTGGCGGCGGCGCGCGCCGCCTTTGCGCTGGACGCCGACGCCGAGATTACCCTCGAAGCCAACCCCGGCACACTGGAATATGGCCACCTTGATCGCCTGCGCGCGGTGGGTGTCAACCGCCTGAGCATGGGCGCGCAGAGCTTCGACGCCGATCTGCTGCGCTGGATGGGGCGCATCCACTCGCCGGAGGAGATCGAGACGGCGTTCCGGTCGGCGCGGTCGGCGGGCATCACCAGCGTCAACCTCGATTTTATCTATGCGCTGCCGGGACAATCGCTCGCCACATGGCGCGAGACGCTCGACCGCGCGCTGGCGCTTGGCCCCGAACATCTCTCGCTGTATTCGCTGATTGTGGAAGAAGGGACACCACTCTTCACCTGGGTGCGCCAGGGGCGTGTGCGACCCGCCGATGAGGACCTGGCAGCGGATATGTATGAGTTGGCAGAGGAGCGACTGGCGCGAGCGGGCTATCAGCACTATGAGCTATCGAACTGGGCGCAGCCGGGCCACGCCTGCCAGCACAACCTCACCTATTGGCGCAATCTGCCCTACCTCGGCCTGGGCGCCGGGGCGCATAGCAGCTATGCCAGCCACCGCTTTATGGATGCGCGCCCGATCCGCGACTACATCCAGCGCATCACGGCCAGCGTTGCGCTGGAGAGCGCGCACAACACCGCTTACACGCTACCGGCGGGCGCGGTGGTGGAGGATGAGATCATCGCGCCGGACGTGGCGATGGCCGAGACCGCCATGCTGGCGTTGCGGCTAGACGAGGGGCTGTCGCTGAAGGGCTTTGCGGCGCGCTATGGGCAGGATTTCGATGCGGTTTTTGGCAAGCGGCTGGCGCGGGTGAGCGCAGCGGGCCTGCTGGAACGCGACGAGGCGCGCGATGGCCACGATACGCGGCTGCGGTTGACGGCGCGTGGCAGACTGCTGGGCAATGAAGTGTTCGAGCGACTGCTGCCCGATGAGACGAATAGCGCAACACAAAGTGATCTGCACATCACGACGGCCCACGCAAGCTGATTCCAGCCAGGCAGGCTACCTTCAGTTAGCTTCGGGTGTGTCTACGGATTGCGTAGAAAATGGGCGCCCGGTGGACGCCCATATGGAAGTAGATGATCGACGCTTACGCTGCCCTTTGCTGTCCTTGCGCGCTGGTTGTCCTGACTGGCGCCGGTGTCCTACCGGCTATGCTTGCTATTCCTGCCATGCATGTCGAGGCGCCAACCTGCCATGCCGGACGCCGTTCCCATGTTGCTGGTGCGTTGCTCAGGGTTTTCGGTATCCAGACGGGCTAGGCGTTGAGGTCACCTTCGTTCAGCTTGCCATGCTCGCGCAGCCAGCGCGCGAACTCCAGGCGGCGTTCGTCAATCACGCGCTCAAGATATTCGGCATGCGTGTAGTAATTGTGGCGCAGTTCCTCCAACTGCGTCATTTCCTGCTTGGTGAAGTTGGCGCCGAGCGTTGCCGGGCGCGCCGTGTTGGGCCTGTTGGTGGGTCCAGTATGTCCATAATCGCGTGAGAGCATGGGAGCGGTCCTTTCTGTCGCCGATCTATGGTCGGTTTGTGTGGTTTCGTGGTGTGGCAATCGGCGTTGTGTCGGTCTTCCTGACAGGTTTTCGCAGGTCTTTACAGGTGTTTTTCAGACGTTTCACTCCGCTTTCTGACCTGTCTGTTGGTATCCCTATTTGCATGCGCTGTGCCAAGTCGCATACAATACCACGACTACCGCAAAAATTGGTGGGTGGACAGGTTGGAGGATCGGTTGGAAACTCCGTTGCAGGGTCCGCTGCTCGACCGGCTGGATGAATCAGCGCCGCGCTGGCGGCTGGCCGATGAATTGCCACTGGCGACGCTCGATGCTGTTCCCGGCGTTGCGCGCCTGCAAACGCAACTGCTGCACAATCGCGGTGTCAGTGGCCCAGAAGCCGTCGCGGCATATCTCGCAAGCGACTGGCGCGCGCCACATGCGCCGCTGCCAGGGGAAACCGACGCGGTGGCGCGGCTGCGACAGGCCATTGCGGCAGGCGAGCGCATCAGGGTCTTCGGTGATTATGATACCGACGGCATGACCTCCTGTGCGACGCTGCTGCTGGCATTGCGGGCGCTGGGCGCCCAGGCCGATCCCTACGTTCCCAGGCGTGAGGATGATGGACGCGGCCTCAACATCGAGGCGGTGCGCGAACTGGCGGCGGGCGGCGCACAACTGATCGTCACTACCGACTGCGGTTCGGCGAATGTCGCCGAGGTGGCGCTGGCGCGTTCGCTTGGCCTCGAGGTGATCGTGACGGATCACCACCCGCCCCAAGGTGAAACACCCGCCTGCCTGATCGTCAATCCGCAACTCGCCTGCGCATCCGCCGATAGCGCCACAGGGGCGGCAGGGGCAGTCGCTGTGGACCCGCCCGAACGCGATCTTGCCGGTGTGGGTGTGGCGTTTCGGGTGGCGCAGGCGCTACTCGCCGGGAGTCCGACGCTGGTGAACGCGGCTCTGACAGCGGATGTGCTGCTGGAATCGCTGCTCGATCTGGTGGTGATCGGCACGATTGGCGATGTGGTCCCGCTCACCGCGTCTAATCGGGCGCTGGCGCGGGCAGGGCTGGCGCGGCTGGCGCAGGCGCCACGTGTGGGGTTGCGTGCCCTGCTTCAGCGTGTCAACCTCACGGCGGCGAACATCACTGAACGCGACATCTCGTTTGCGCTGGCGCCACGGCTCAATGCAGGTGCACGGCTGGGCGAGCCATTGACAGCGCTGCACCTGCTGATCACCGACGACGCGGGCGAGGCGCAACGGCTGGCGGCCCGGCTGGACACGCTGAACCAGCAGCGCCAGCAACTGACCGACCAGATGATGACACAGGCGCGCATCCAGGCGGCGGAGCAGATGGCGCAACCAGACGCGCCACCGCTCACCTTCGTTGTCGGCGATGCGTGGCACTTCGGCGTGATCGGTCTGGCGGCCAGCAAGCTCTCCGAGGAGTTTGGGCGACCCGCCGTGGTGATCAGTCGGGTGGGCGATGAGTGTCGTGGCTCGGCGCGTGGACCGGAGGGGTTCAATCTGGTGGAGGCGCTGGCCGAGCGCCCAGAGGTCTTCAAGCGATTCGGTGGGCATGCGCGCGCGGCAGGTTTCACGATTGATGTGGGCGAACTCAGCGCCCTGCGTGAACGGCTGATCACCCGCTTGAAAACGCGCAACACGTCTGCTCTGCCATCTGATGAACATAGCGCGGATGGCACATTCGAGAGCGCCCCAGCGCGCAGCACGGCACAGGAGCGGGAACCGCTGCTGGTGGATTGCCGCCTGCCACTCAACCGTCTGACGCTGGATACCTACCGTGTGATCCGCAAGCTGGCCCCGTTTGGGATGAGCAACCCTGAGCCGCTGTTTGTCGCACAGGGCGCGCGGCTGATGCGCTGCTGGCAGAGCGGTGTGGAGGGACGCAATCTGCGGCTGGCGCTGCGAGATCGTGGCGCGGAGCGGGTCTTCCTCTGGGCGCGCCAGGGCGCACTCTGCCCGCAACTGCGCGCCACGTTGCCAACGCTGCCCCTCTTCGATGTCGTCTATTCGCTCGACGCCTATGCCCGCAGCGATGGCGAGATGGACCTGACGCCGCGCATCGTCGCCCTGCGCCCGCTACGCTAAGGAAACAGCAGTTCTGCCTGCGATTGGAATATGGCGAGAGGGCTAGCGGCCAATAGATCGTCTTTCTCGCGCTACTTGCCCCTACCTGTCCCCATCAGTCGCCTTTGCGCGGTGGAGACACTAGGGGATCGCGCGCTCCCCTTCGATGAGTTGT
>JBDTAI010000295.1:0-8431 GCA_039924685.1 Ktedonobacterales bacterium | reverse complement strand
CGCACACCGCGCAGAAATCTGACGATTACCGCTACGACCAGAGCGGCATAGAACGCCAGAACAAGCAGCGAGAACACCTCATACCAGTGTAATCCCAAAAACAGGAGTGTCATACTCCCTGCTCCTTCCCACTAACCCAAGTCCGTATGGAAATCGCAGTTGCCATCATTATAGCACTGACGACGCATCCAAATGGTGAACGTCAAGAAGGGAAACGAGTCTGGATTATAGGAGACGGAAAACTTCCCAGCCTCCGAGCGATAGTCCGGACTGTAAGCCACGCAGGATGATCCTATCAGTATTCCTGCCAGGAATTCAATCGTGCATTGCGGGTAGCCAGATCGCATCGTGGGCTTGCCGCAGTTGCCGTTCCATGAGAAATTGGTATCCATGATGAGGGAGAAGGTGATGCTCCAATAGTAATCATGGAAAGACTGTGTTTTGGAAACACAAGCGGTTGGTGACGTGGCGGCGTTTGGTGTCATGACAACTGTGGACGTTTCGGTGTGTGTCGCCTGACACAGCAAGGAGTTGTTGGCCAACTTGGGATACGCTTGTTTCAGCTTGTTGCAGGTGGCCTGCGAGAAGTGGATGATCTCCACTGTCCGATAGGTGTGAGGCGTTTGCGCAGAGGACGCTCCCTGGGCTGCGTGTACTGAGGGGGCGCTAACGGCGAGTGTAGCAATCGTTGCTACTGCGAGGATAATCCCCCACCATGCCTTCCGATGGTTCCCGATGGTTCCCGATGGTTCCGTATGTGTAACCCTTTCTCACTGGCTTGCTACGCTTCAGTACGCGCTTCCTCTCAAGTCACAACAACTCATCTCATGTGTGGTTGATGTCATACAGACATCTCCTGTATCACCCACATGATACATGGACTGCAACGCGTCGTACTGATGCAAGCCATGCTGCAACTGTACCGAGCAGGTTACACAAAGTCAATGGATGCTAAACTTGCCCATCGGTAATTACGTACTTTCACCTAGATTCGAGAGTGTAATGCGGGAACACAACCTGCCTCTGTCGGTGGCAGGAACCAACATATTTAGAACACCATCTGCCGTCACGCCCAATTCACAGGCCGTGCAGACGGCCTTCGCGTCCGTAGGACTTCAGGCGCGGCTTGAGCAGAAACGCGCGAGCGAAGCGGCTCTAGGCCGTAGGGCGCCCGCCGGGCCTTGCCAACACGCTTCTTGCCCAGTGGGATTATCCGTGGCCTGAAGGCCACGGGTAATCCCACCACGATACCTGCCATTTGCCTTGCCAATGGACTGACGCGCGCGCCACGTGCCCCTACAGTGCTTGTGAGCGCCATCCATATAGCCCTGGCCCACGATGGCGGTCTCCGTGCCTGCCCAGTGGATGCGACTGGCTGGCCAGTGAAGACCGTTTCGCGGATGGTCTGCAGCGCCATCAATGAAGCCGCGTTAAAAGCAGTCATACTGGAAGTTCTGGGGCTGAACAAGTCAAAAGCACATTCGCCCACAGTATATGAAAGCCATCATTTATGATGACCTTTTAGATCGCCTGCTGAGTACATATTGTACCGAAGGGCTTACTGCCTTATCCGTGCGGTGAATGCAGCCTATCCAACAGCAAGGTCGGCGCATGCCCTCTTTGAGTTCCGTGCGCACCCTTTCAACATGCTGCCTTCTGGTTTCTGGTTTTTTCACTGAGATCGTCCAGCATATCCATTCATTGCGCGCAAGCGGCGTAAGACCCTCCCATGCTGCTAGCGCCTCTGCGTCAGCAGCGAGAATATTCCGTAAATCCTCTGGCAAATCATGGACAGCACCACCAGAGATTTCTTCTTTGGTCATTGTCATACGTCTCCACGAATACAAAATAGTCCTCTCCCGCACGGATTGCAGGAGCTCACGGTGTCTTCAATTTGCCTGTCTTCTCCTGTGCCGAATTGTAGCACATCAGGTGAAGGCAGGCGAAGGCGTCAGCGCCCGCATCGCTGCAGAAGCAGCCAGATACGTTCTGTTGGACCTTGAACCCGCGCAGGTCGCGCTCGGCTTGATTATTGCCGAAGGGGGTTGTCAGGTCGTCGAGGAAGGCAAGTACCTCGTTCTGCCGGAGTGCCAGTCGTTCGAGCAGGTTATGGGCGGGCGACGTCGGCCTGTACTTCGCGGGCGGTGCGCTCGCCTGACTCGACGGCGCCGTCCATATAGCCCTGGCCTACGATGGCGGTCTCCGTGCCTGCCCAGTAGATGCGACCGGCTGGCTCCCTCAGCGCGGCGCCATAGGCGGTCAGCGTCCCCGGTCCCATGATGCCAACATAGCAGCCCTTGCTCCACTGCTCGCCGATCCAGTCCTGCTCCACATAGGCCAGCGGCTCTGCGGCTGCGGCGCCGAAGGCGCGGGTGATGTGATCGAGTACGGCGGCGCGGCGTTCCCCGGCGCTACGCTCGCGCCATGTGCGGGCCGATTCCCCCAGCAAAAACGCCACCAGCGCGCCCTGGCCACCTTCCGCCGGGCTATCATCGAAGGTGACAGCGAACGGCGCATCATCGCTCAGGATTTCACCGGAGAAGCCGCGCTCACGCCAGAACGGGCGATCATACACAGCCACACACTTGATGATTGATCCCATCGGCATCGCCGCCATCAATTGTTGGCGCGCAGTCGGCAGCGCAGGGGTGAAGGTGATGTCTTTGGTGAGCAGCGGCGGCGTCGCCACGATGACATACTGCGCGCGATAGGCGCCGCGCTCGCTATGAACCGTCACACCTGTGTCATCCTGCGTGATGGCTGTGACTGGCGCCTTCAATACGACACGCTCGCCCAGTTCTTCGGCGAGACGCTGGGGGATTTGTTGCGCGCCGCCGACGAAGCGGTCTTGTTGGGCGCCATGCTCGATCTCCGCCAGCTTCATCAGGCCGCCACTGGAGTGCAGATAGGCCAGGAAAAAGAGGAATGACAGTTCGGCAGGCTCCGCCGCGAAGATCGCACGCACAGCGCCATCCAGCACGGCGCGGGCATCCTGGCTGCGGACGTGGGCGCGTTTCCAGTCTTCGAGCGTCATCGCGTCCCACTCGCTGGCGCGTTTCGCCCAGCCCGGTGTGGCAAGCGGTATCTGGCGGGCCAGCCGCTCCACCCGTGTGATCGCCAGTTGCAGATCGATCAGGCTGAGGACAGGCAGTGACGGCACGGTGTTGCGGTAGGTGGAGCGGCGCCCGTTGATCGCGAGCACCTTGCGTCCCTGGTGGAACTGCGGGAATGTCTTGACGCCAAGATCGCGCGCAAGTTGGGCGATGCGCTCCTGCCCCGGCCCGATCCACTGGCCACCCAGATCGAGCATCTCGCCGCCGATGCGCTGACTGAGCAGCCGCCCGCCCACACGATCACGCGCTTCCAGCACGCGCACCGAGCGCCCAGCCTGCTGGACGCTGCGCGCGGCGACAAGGCCGGCAAGGCCCGCACCGACCACGATCACATCTACATCAGTTGCATCTGGGGTATCGCTGGCGTCGCTATTGGTTGCGAATGGCTGTTCGCTCATAGAACCTCCCTCGTATGGCTCGTTGATCCGGCAATGGAGAACGGGCGTCCACCAGATGCTGCTTCACGACATAGCAGCGTTGCGCGTCAGTATTGGTCGCCCTACATGGTCGCCCTATATGGTCGCCCTACAAGGATTGCTGGATGGTCTGGATCGCCGCGCAGAGGTGGTCAATCTCGGCTTCGGTGTTGTAGAAGCCAACGGCGATACGCGCGGCGCGTGGATTATTGATATACTGCGCGACGAAGCGAATGGTGATGTTATGGTCATCGCGCAGCCGGGTGGCGAGGTCTTCGGGATCGATTCCCTCGACAGTGAAGCTGAGCAGCCCAGCCATGCGATCCTGCGGCGTGACGACACGCACGCCATCCAGCGCCGAAAGCGCCTGGCGGGCATAGTTGCCGAGGTAGTGAATGCGCGTGGTGGCCCACTCCAGCCCCACCTCGTCGGTGTTGGTGATCCACTCCGTCGCAGTTTTTTGACCGATCAGCAGCGGCAGATTGAGGCTGCCCACGTCGAAGCGCGCCGATCCCGCCGCTGGGGTCAATGTGCCGCCATAGTAGTCAATCGGGCCGAAGGGCGCACTGAAGCCGCCCACAAACGTCTGCTCGATCTCGCCGAGGCTGCTGGCCCGCGCATAGAAGACGCCTGTACCCTCCGGGCCACACATCCACTTCTGGCCAGGGCAGGCGTAGAAGTCTACGCCCAGGGCGTGCAGGTCTAGCGGTATCTGTCCGTAGGCTTGCGCCGCGTCCACAGTTACCAACACGTCATGGCTGTGTGCCATCGCCACAAGCTCTTCGAGGGGCAGTATGGCGCCGGTCGTGTAGGAGATGTGCGAGACAACGATCATGCGCGTGCGCGGCGTGATAAGTCGCTCGAATGCGCCGACGATCTTTGCGGTTGGTCCGCCACCCAAGCCGATGTCCGCCACGCGAATCCGCACGCCAGAGCGCCGCTTGGCAAGGAAGATCGGGTAGAGGCCGCCGGGATGCTCGATGTTGGAGGTGAGAATCTCGTCGCCGCGCTGCCAGGGATAGCCTGCTATGGCGATGTTCATGCCATCGGTGGTGTGCCGCGAGAGGGCCAACTCAGTGGGATCGCAGTGCAGGACACCCGCCACTGCCGCCTTGACCTCTTTCACTGTGGCGCTGAGCGCTGGATAGTGGTCAGGCGCGATGCGCCCATGCAGGAGCTCCTCCTCCTGTTGCTCTTGCATGGCCGCGACGGCGCGACGTGGCAGCGGCCCACAGGTTCCCGCGTTCAGATAGACGGTCTGTTGTGTCGCCGGAAGCTCCTGGCGGATACGCTCGACCTTGTCGGTGTCGGCCTTGTCGGTGTCGGCGGCTGTTGTAGCAGGGTCGGCCATAGCGTATATACCTCTTTCGTTGTCTCTAGAAAAGTGGCTGTGGTGATATGGTGGGGGGAGCCAGCCAGGCGAAGAGCCGCTGAAGGGGTAGGTGAAGCTGGGCAGCACATCCTCACCATCGAGCGCGACAGCGCCTGCCGGTGTCAGCGTGTGCGCCGGTTGCGTTGGTGCGGGACGCCGGGGCCGTAGGACCCAGATATCCACCTGCTACTACTTCGGTTAGATCACTCAGATCAGCCGCACACCTGCCGCCAGATACCGTTGCGCCTTCGCCGCCATCTCCCGGTAAACGTGGTAGGGCGCGTCGGGAACAATCTCCGCCCACGGTGCGAATGTCTCGGATTGCATACTATGACCAGCCTTTGTATCACTAGGATGCAGTAGCATCAGCTCTATCTGCTGTATACCATATCCAACAGCCAGATGTGCGCTGGTTGGCGATATTTCCGGCGTGAGGCATCAACTGCCTGTTTCGCGCGCCTTCAACCGCGCATCCAGCAGGGCGGCGAGAATGGGGAGATCGGTTGTGTTGGTCGCCAGCAGGTTTTCATGGCTGCCCGGATAGGCGATCAGCAGAAGGCCCGCCGCGCGCGCCAGCGCCAGTTCACCGCCCGGCGCCCCGTCGGCCTCTGCCAGCGCCACTGCGCGCAGAAGATCGGTGCGGCGAAAGACATACGGCGTTTGCGCGCGAGCCAGCCTGTCGCGTGGCAGTGTCTCCACCACGCGCTCGCCCTGCACATGCTTGAGCGTTTCCTTCACCGGCTCGGTCGCTACTGCCACCGCATCAGGATGATCCCGGATCACAGTCAGTCCAGCCGCGATCAGCGCCTGTGTTACCAGCGGACGCGCGCCATCGAGCATGAGTATCCACTCACAGCCGGGCGATGCAGTCTCCAGCGCTGCAAGCCCGGCTCGTAGCGCGGCCAGTCGTTGTTCTTCCGTAGCGGCGACCACAGCGATGCGTGGCCAGCCATATGCGTTCACCAGCGCGTCAGCCTCAGCCAGCCGCTCCGGCGCGACCACTAGCGCAATCGCGCCAATAGATGTGTCATGTTGGCGGGCCGCTAGGCAAGCGTCGAGCGCCCAGACACACAGGGGGCGCCCACACAGGGGCGCCCAGAGAAGATCGCGCACAGGAGCTTCTGCCGTGGTGAGCAGGATCACCCCTGTCTGCGGTGGATCACGTCGGTCAGGTGTCGTATTCATAGGGCTTCATAGGGCGCCAGATGTCGCTTCCCATGGACAGGAAGCGGCTGGGAACGTGAAGTGGTTACGCAGTTCCAGTGCGCCGGGCGGGCAGCATGCTGCTGGCGTTGTTGGCATGCGTGGTGTGATTGCCATTGGCGCCGTTGGCAGCGGTCTGCTTCGGGTGAGCGAAGATCATGCGTCCGGCGACCGTCTGCAAGACGCGCGTGACCACCACCTCGATGGTGGACTGCATATATGCCCTGCCACCCTCGACAACAATCATCGTGCCGTCGTCAAGATAGCCGACTCCTTGCCCCACTTCTTTGCCATCCTGCATGATCTTGATGGTCATTTCTTCGCCCGGCAACAGGATTGGCTTGACGGCATGGGCTAGCTCGTTGATGTTGAGGACTTTGACGCCCTGCAACTCGGCGACGCGGTTGAGGTTGAAGTCGTTGGTGATGATCGAGCAGCGCCACTGTCGCGCCAGCTTGACCAGCTTGGCGTCAACCTCCACCGGATCGGCGTCAGCGTCGGAGATCTCGACCGCCACGCTATCATCCTTTTGCAGTCGTTGCAACACTTCAAGACCGCGACGGCCCCGCTGGCGGCGCATGCCATCAGATGAATCAGCGATGTGCTGCAACTCTTCGAGCACGAAGCGCGTCGCTACCAGCGTGCCGGTGATGAAGCCGCTCTGGCAGATGTCGGCGATGCGCCCGTCAATGATGGCGCTGGTGTCCAGCAGAATGCGGTTGGCCTCGTTACGGGCGTTCTTCTTGCTGGCGAACCTGTCGCGAAGGCCACGATGCTCTTCACGGCGCGGCTCATCACGGTCGTCACGCTCGTCACCCTCGCGGCTCTCCGCAAGGTCGCGGCTCTCGGACAGGTCGCGTTCCTCACGGCTGGCGGCGCGGCGCGCATTGCGCCCGGCAAATACGGTAGCGAGCAGGTGAGCGAAGTCGTTCTTGCGCAGCACGGCAATCGAGATGCCCAGGTAGCCACACAGCAGCGCGGCCAGTGGGGGCGCCCAATGTCCCGCATCGGCGAAGGGCAGTTGTGATAGGGGCAAGAGGAGCAGGAGGCCGATGAAGAGGCCGACCACCAGGCCGATCACACCGGCGATCAGGTCGCTCACCTCCGCCTTGCGAATCTGGTCGCGGATCCAGCGGTAGGGGGCAATGATGATGAAGGGTGTCAGCAGCACCGCAATAAGTCCGAGAAGAAGAGCGCCCCCGATAACCAGTGCAATCCACGGTACATTCCACGGCATGAAGATGCCGTCTTTGTTGAGTGACGATTTTATTGCCTGGGTCGTCTCCAGGTTCACTCCTACGTCGAGCGCCACCCCCGCCGTGATGACGAAGGCGACAGCGCGTATGATTGCCCTGCCGGTCATTGTCTAATCCTCCTGATCCCGCCCTCACAGCGCTTGCCTTGCTACAGGCAACACGCCACAAGAGCTGCTAGTTCGTGGGTTGATGTGTGCGTCGCGCCAGCGCCTGGCTGGTCTGACGCCCCCACCGTGATCCTGGCTGAGCCGCTTCATTCACTGGTTAGCGCCGATGCGATTGCGCCCGCCAGGTGATTGCAACGCCGCTCTTTCCCTGCCACTCGTTTCCCCGTGCTGGCTACGCCACGCTGGCTGCGCATAGCATGTACACCAGATACACCGCGCATGGCACACCGCGCATGGCGCCGAGCATGTCGGCGATGTCGCTCCTTTCACGGTTGTCGAATATGCGCCCCGATGCCCGTCAGGTGTGGCGCGCTGGTGTAGAGATGGCTGAATCTGAATATCCCAGCGTCCACACCTTGACCACATAGCGCTAGTTACGGCGCTAGTTACGGCCCCTGGCTACAGTGTAGCATAGGCGCTGTGGTCTGTGTGCCATTTCACTGTTATGTGCGTCACCTTCCTCCACAATACGCCCTATGCTATATCTACCAGACGTATTTGCCTGCTCCAACTTTTCGGGCAGTCGTATTTTGGCCGTGTTGTCATGTGGCTATTCCAGCGCAATCTCAAGCGCCTGGGCCAGCGTCGCCGCCAGGGCCACTTCAATCTCACCTCCAGAAGTACTATGCCCGCCGGTAGCTGCGGTGATGTCATGCCCGGCGCCAGTGGAGGCAGGTATGACACAGCGCCGGAAGCCAAGCTTGGCCGCCTCGCGGATACGCGCCTCGGTGCGGGTGACGGCCCGCAGTTCGCCGCCCAGGCCAATCTCGCCAATCAGTGCCGTCTCTGGCGCCACGCGCCGCTCCAGAAAGTTCGAGGCGACCGCCATCGCTACCCCTAGGTCTACTGCTGGCTCACTCAACTCGAAGCCGCCGGCGATATTGACATAGACATCCTGGTTGGC
>JBDTAI010000294.1:0-8100 GCA_039924685.1 Ktedonobacterales bacterium | reverse complement strand
GGGCCGTTCATTAGCGCAGGGTGAGCAGACGCGCCGCCAGCGCCAGCAGATGAGGGCCAAAGACCAGCAGACCGATGATGAGCGAGAGCATCGCGTTGAGCAGCACAGCGCCCGCCGCCACGTCTTTGGCGATGCGCGCCAGCGGATGATATTCGCGTGTCACCAGGTCCACACACGCCTCGGCCACTGTGTTGAGCATCTCGGTGGTAAAGACCAGTGTGATGGCGACGAAGACCAGCGCGAACTCGACAGTGGAGAGGCGTAGCAGCACCCCCAGGACGATGGCGGCAAGACCCACCACCGCATGCACACGCATATTGCGCTGTGTACGGAAGACATAGGCGATACCGTGTCCGGCGTAGAGAAAGCCACGCAGAAAGGCGGCTAGCTGCGATCTGGAGGGTGTGATGGCGCCACGCGATGACGCGCTCACCGGCGGCATGGTGGACGATGGGACTGTTGGCGTAAGTGGCGCCAAATCGCGGGCGGCGGATGCGGACGACAATTGAGGCGACTGCCTGGGCGAGCCAGCGGGCGCTGGTGGCGTGGTGGCGGGCGATGATGTAGCGGCGCGGACGCCCTGCGCGGCATGTTCATGCTGTATCGCAGGTAGTGTCGGCGTTGCGTCCTGGTCAGCGGATGCCAGCGATTGGGGAGATGCAGGAGGTTCAGGCGTCGTCTGCGCGACGGGTTGTGGTGGCATCATAAGGACTTCTTTCAATGCGCCTGATTGCTACGGAAGCGTATGGAACAGATCAGCGCGGCACGCCAACCTCGGCCAGCGCGGCCTCTTGATGGGCGACCATCGCGCGATAGCCCGCATCCGTCTGATCGTCATACCCCACCAGATGCAGCACACTATGCGCCACAAGATAGGCGCACTCCCAGGCAGCGCTATGGCCCGCCTGTTGCGCCTGCCGGATCACGGCGTCGCGCGAGAGGGCAATGTCTCCCAGATGCAGCGGCCAGTTCTCGCTGTCGTCGTCGCCATCTACTGCGATGAACGCATCCAGCGCGTCATCGTCCCCTATATCTTGTAGAACGAAGATGTCGGTCGCATCAGCGCCATCTGCTCCCGCAGTTGCTGTTTTTCCTGTTTCTCCCGCCGCATCAGTGGCGCCAGCGGGCATCCCAGCCGCACCCCCTGCCGCATCGAGTTCGGCGATTAGCGTGTCCAGATCGGCATCGGCGTCATCACTCGCATCACTATCGGCATCGTCAGATAGCGCCGTGGACCAGAGCTGGTCGGCGGGCGCATCGGCAATTGGCGCATCGAGCAGCGGGAAGGATAGCACATCAGTCGCTTCGTCGCGTCCGCGATACTCACGATTGAGCCGCTGGATGCCCGTGTCATCTGAGACGAGCACACTGATCTCCACCGACTCGGCAATGCCCACACGTTCGAGGGTGGCGCCCACCACATCGAGCAATGTTTCCTCGCTGACGCCAAAGAGGTCCTGCGCTGTGCCATCTGGCTCATAGCTGAAGGTGATCGTCAGTTCGAAATTCTCATCGTCCGCCGCTGGCTGTTCCGGCTGATCGGTCATGGTGTGTGCTGCCCCTTCCGAGTGAGCGTCCACCTGACGCCCCTACAGTCGCGCCTCGTTCGCGCGTCAATGCAGTCTACCACTCCTGTGAGGAGGGCGGCTGGCGGCGGGGATCGCGCATCGGGCGCACCGGTTGCTGGCCATGTTGTGGTCCCTGGGGTCCCTGTGGTCCCTGTGGTCGCGGGGGACGTTGTGGGCCGCTATTGGGACCATAGCCGCCATACGCGCCGGAAGCTCCCTGATGAGGACCATCCTGATTGCCAGTGCGTGGCGATGGGCCACGCTGCCCATTGGCCGGGCGATTGACACGATTGGCGCGCCGCACGCGCGCCATCTCCTGCGCCATCTGCCGCTGCTGCAGAATCTGCGCCTCACGCTGACGTTCGATCCAGAGGTATGCCGCGACGGCGACCACCAGCAGCAACACGCCGAAGCCGCCGATCAGCAGCCAGTTTGCGCCGCCGCCGGAGGTCATACCGCCCGCCACGCCAGTGATTGTCACCTTGATGGTACCGGCGCCCGCCGCGCCCTGCTGGTCAATCGCCTGGGCCGTCACGGTGAAGGTTCCCGCCTTCTCGAAGGTATGACTGATAGTGGGCTGCTGCGTCGTCTGGGACGCTGTGCCGTCGCCGAAGTTCCAGCTAAACTTCGTCAGTTGGTCGTTGGCGGGATCGGGTGGCGGCTGTGATCCAGAGGCATCGAAGCTGATGGCGGAGCCAGCGGCGGCGCTGGTGGCGCTGGCTGAGACTTTGGCGGTGGGCAATGCAATCACGATCAGCACATTGATGGTGGCTACCGCCTTTGCCCCACGCGCATCCGTCACGATCAAGGCGACGATGCCCTGCCCAGGCGAGGTGAATTGGTGGGTGACATGCGATCCGGTCGCGCTGGTGTTGTCGCCAAAGTTCCACAGGTACGTGAGCTGTGAGCCGACGGTGGCATGCGATCCGCTGGCGTCGAAGGTGATCGAGCCGTTCGCGCCGATGACGGGTGTGGTGAGCGCATGCGCCACGGCGACTGGTGGATTGGGAACCGATGCGCCGATGATGCGCATCTGAGCGTTATCGAGCAGTGTCCAAGCATTGCTGGTGGTGTCAAAGATGTCGGACTCGACGGTATGTACGCCGCTGGTAGCGAAGGTGTGTGTCACCTTGACGCCCTGCACCCAGCCTGTGCCGTCGCCGAAGTTCCAGCGCCATTGCAGCGAGTTGGGGTCGGGAGCGCCAGGGACACGACTCAGGTCTTCATGGAACGCGATGGGTTGATTCATTACATAGTTCAGCGCAAACTGACCGGCGGGCAGATCAGAACTGACGTTGGGCGGCAGCGGAAAGGCAAGCGCAGGAGCATTGTTGGCGACCATCGTCGGTGTGGACCCCAAGCCACAGGCCCAGGCGACGTGACCCTGTGTCGGCGCATCGAGACTGATAGTGGCGCTGGAGACCAGACTCCATACCGTCAGCCCGCCCCCCAGCAACAGTGTGACGGTGAGGATCAGCCCCACCCGTAGCAGTGTCGCGCCGATGCGCCTCCGTGAGAAGGCGCTCCAATATGGGGCGCCAGCGCGCAACATCGCAGGCTGCTGCTCCGCCGCCAGGCGCACACTCACCTGCTTGATCTCTCGCTCCATCATCCATCCACCTCCCGATGCCTGCGATAGCCCTGCGATAGCCCCGATCAGACAGCTTTTCCCCATCATAACATGACACGGCGAGCCAACCCCTGTTGACTCGCCGCATCTGGTACTCTCAGGTAGGTGTTTTCGCGTAACACGCCTGTCGCTACGAGTTGCTGCGCGCCGTCTTCTGCGCCTCGCGCACGCGATTGATAATCTGGCGAGCGGAGGACTCATCAACGTTCAGCTTCTCGGCCACATGCGCCGCAAGCTCACGGGCAGGCACCGATTTGCGTGTCCCGCTGGGGTTCAGTTCGAGCATGGACTCCTGCACGGCGCGCACATGGAGCGGTGATGGCTCGTTCATCGCGCGCAGCAGCGGGCTGGGATCGGCGGCGCGGTGGATGGCCGGACGCGGACCAGTGGTGCCGGTCATGCCATCAACGCTGCTATTGCCAGGGAAGAAGGTAGGTTCGATGCCGCCACCAAGTGTCGGCGGGCGGCGTGGTCCCCAGGCGGCGGCGTCACCCATTGGCACACCAGCCGTCCCCTGCACGTCGGCGTCGCTCATCAGCGCAGGCTGCGCCGCCAGCGGACGTGACGCTCCCGACGGCTCGGCGCGGACCGAGGTTGTCGCGGATGCCGCATGATTCATCATCGCGGCGCGATTGCCGTTGAGATCGCGTGTGCGGGTTGGCGTGAAGGTCGGGTATTGCAGGATACCGCTGGGACGCTCATTGGCGCCACCCGATGCGCTGTTGGAGCCATCCGCATCGTTTGCCTCACTGGTTGGAGTATTCGCAGCGTTGGTGGCATCAGCGCCATCTTGCGCTGCCCGTTCGCCATCCGCCTGTCCCGGTTTGCCAGTGTTCTGGGCATTCTGCTTTATCAGCTCGGTGGCCTGCGCGCGCACAGAGGCAGCGGTCGCCGCCATGCCACGCAACTGCGCCTCACGCACCTTCGCATTGGTCTCGGCGCGCAGCCGCTTGACCTCCGCCTCTTGCTGCACGCGCATCAAACGCTCGGCGTGACTCTCCTGCAGTTGACGCAGGCTGCGGCCCGTCGTCGTCGGCTGCACCAGCGCCCAGAAGAGACCCCAGAACGGTGGCGCAATCGCCACCAGAATCATCGTCAGGCTGAAGTGCTGCTGTTGCAACTGCGGCCAGATGCCATACACCCATTGGTCGGTGGGGAACGCACTGAAGTTCTGGCTGCGATAGGCCAGGCTATTCCAGGTGGTGATGGCGGTGGCGACGAGTACGCCAACACCGCAGAAGAGCGCCTGGATACGGTGTCCCTGTCCCCAGTGCCAGGGCGCCAGGACAGAGAGCAGATAGGCCATGCCAACCACGCCAATCGCCAGGAAGCCCCACAACGCTATCGAGCCGATCTGGATCAGCGGGTTGGGGTCATGCGAGCCGAAAGCGCCATCGGAGTAGACGTAGTAGTTGAAGAGCGCGTCGGGGATATAGAGGATCACCGGGAAGATGAAGTACACCTTCACCAGCCACCCCGGCAGCGGCAACACCTTCTCGCTGTCCGCTGCTATTGTCGTCTGAGCTAGCGCCGCTTCTGCGGCGGGGTCGGCCACTCCGACGACATCCGACTGCGCGCTCCGTGTCGTCTGCGCGCTTTGTACTACGTGCGCCATGCCTACCTCCATGTGGGAAGGGATTTCTTGCGCCTGGCAACAGGTTCACAAACTGCGGGTGTAGCGGCAAGCAACAGGAACGATGGAACGATGGAACATATGGCTGCGCTACCCCGGATTGCTCTGGTTGTTGGTTATCGGCGCCAGATGAATCACAAATACAGTTTCACCCTCTGTGAAGTGAAGGAAGGGACGCTTCACTGCGCCACCCTTGAAGTGAAAGCCATCCATACGTCTGCAACAGAGGTATAGGGAGCATAGTGTCAGCGAATACCGTCTGTAAAGGGGCCAGTTGGTCATAGCCCTATGTCAAGCTGCGCGTGAGCATGTCGCAGGCCGCATGAATTGGGGATTTTGCGTGTAGACAAGAGCGCCGGAAGCGTCAAAATGATCGTTGGCCGGTAGCCCAATAGGGCTAGCTACTTTATCGGCTTGGCCCTGCCTTGTCGTGTTTGGTCGTGTTTGGCCCATTGCTGGCCGTTTGCGTGCTTTCGGCGCCTCGCGCGCACAGGCGCATAAACACTGGACCTCTCGGGCGTTCCCATGTACAATCCTTCAAGACGTGAGCGGCCTGGCTGAGGCGGCGTAGCGATCCACTTGAGAATAGGAAGAGGGACCGCTACACCCAGGCAACGTGGCTGCCTGTTCACTGCACGCTGCGCGAGCACTGGCGAGGATACGAGGATACGTTGTATGTTCACCTTGCGCCGTTACACGCCCGCCGACCGGGTAGCCGTCGAATATCTGCATGTGCATGCCATGCAGCAGACAGGCGCCTACCTCGGACGTGGTCCGTGGGACGATGATGTCTATGCCATCGAAGCGGCGTATCTCAACAACCGGGGAGAGTTTCTGATCGGCGAATGGGATGGCGCCTTCGTGGCCATGGGCGCCTTTCGCCGCACCAGCCCTGAACGCGCCGAAATCAAACGCATGCGCGTTCACCCTGACTATCAGGGTCGCGGTCTTGGGCAGCGTATCCTCAGCGAGCTCGAAGTCCGTGCCCGCGCGCTGGGTTATACCACACTGCACCTGGATACCTCGGTCCTGCAAGTACCCGCCCGCAAGCTCTACGAGAAAAACGGCTATCACGAAGTCGGCAGGGATAGATACAGCAACCTCGAAGTGATTTTGTATGAGAAGCAGTTGGCATTGCAACGCCCACTGCTGGGGAAGCACGAGGGTGAGATAGTGTCATAGTGACGGCACATTCGCTGCGCAGGCACAACAGAGAAGAACAGCATACAAGAAAGGAAAGACACAAATGGGCAAGATCGCGATTCATGGCTTCGGGCGGATTGGGCGCTCGACGCTGAAGGCCGCGCTCAAGGGCGACCAGTTCACGCCGGTCTCGATCTCCGACATCAAAGACCTGCCGACGCTGGCGGCGCTCTTCGCCTACGATACCAACTATGGCCCCTGGCCCGAAGCGACGCAGGCGCAGGATGGCAAGCTGATCGTCGGCGGGCGCGAGATCGCCTTTGTGGATTCCACCAAGTCGCTGCCCGACTGGCGGGCGCTGGGTGTTGACGTAGTGGTGGATGCGACGGGCCGCGCAACCAGTCGCCCCATCGCGCAGGAACACCTGGATCGCGGCGCAAAGGTGGTGCTGGTGAGCGCGCCCAGCAAGACGCTGCAAGACTGCGACGCCGTGCTGCTGCCCGGCATCAACCTCGACGCCTACGATCCCAACAAACACCACATCATCAGCATGGCGAGTTGCACCACCAACGCGCTTGCTCCACTCGTCAAGGTACTGCGTGAGCGGTTCGGCATCAAGACTGGCTTCTTCTCTACCGTCCACGCCTACACCAACACGCAGTCGCTCACCGATCAGCCGATGCGCGACCGGCGCGATAGCTGGGCGGCGGCGGAAAACATCATTCCCTCGTCGTCAGGCGCCGCAAAGGCGCTCAAGTTCATCTGGCCCGATCTGGCCGTCACCGGCAAAGCCTATCGTGTCCCCGTGCGCACCGGCAGCATCGTCGAACTCAACGCCGTGGTGGAGCGCGCCACCAGCGACGACGAGGTGCGCGACGCCTTCCGCGAAGCTGCCAGAACGGCGGAGTTCAAGGGCGTGATGGACGTGCTCGAAGAGGAGTTTGCTTCGGCGCGCGTGCTTGGCGAGTCGCACTCTTCGCTGATCGATCTGCCACTGGCGCAGGTGCTGGATGGTACACTGGTCTCGGTGGCCGCATGGTATGACAACGAGATGGGCTACTCGACCCGCCTCGCCGAGACGGCGCGCTTCCTCGCCGATCACCTGGACGCGAAGTGATCGCGCGGATACCAGCGATTCCCCAGCGGCGCGCAGTTTGCCTGTCGCGCCGCTTCCTGCATGAGTAACGTGTGATCACCCTTGACAAGCAGCACGCAGCCAGGTATATTGTTCGTAGCGAACAGTTCGTGACGACATAATCACAGCGGGGCGGCGAAGATGGGTGAGGTGACCGATACGACGACCGGCTCAGGGACGCACGTCTCACCAGAGACGCGGGCGCTGGCGGAGGAGATCGGACGACTCTATCCTGCCGTCTATCAGCGGTTCCATGCTCCACGCCAGCCACTGGCCGGACTTGATGTGACGCCGCGCATGCTCGATGTGCTGCGACATCTGCTGGCGGGCGGGCCGCTGACGATGGGCGAACTGGTGGCGCATCTGCATCTGGGTAAATCCACCACTACCGAGCTTGTAGGGCGCCTCATGGCGAAGGGGCTGGTGGACCGCATGCGCGACGAGCGCGACCAGCGCCGTGTCTTTATCTGGCTCACTGCAACCGGCAAGGCGCGCACACTCGCCGCAATGGCCCAGACACGCCCCCTACAGGATGATCTGCTGACGCAGGCGGTGGCGCGCATGCCCCCCGAGGACCGCCAACGCCTGATCGAAGGGCTACGCGCCCTGCTTGAAGCCGAACAGGAGATACCGCGATGATCATGCCGACCACATCAACCAATTCCACACCCTCAACAGCCACCTGCGAGAGTTGTGGCATGCCAATGGCCAGCGCCGACGACCACGCGCCCGGCCACCCCGACAGCGCCTACTGCGCACGTTGCAGCGCGCCGGATGGCAGCCTGCAATCCTTCGACGAACGCTTCGAGCGCATGCTTCAATGGGAGATGCGCCGCAACGGCCAGGACCGCGATGCCGCCGAAGCCGCCACCCGTGCCTATATGCGCGCCATGCCCGCCTGGCGCGACCATCCCCAACTGCAAGAGCAGGCATAACGGGTGTCTGTTCATGGGGTGGTGAAAGCAGGTATACTGGTGGATGGGTAGGGGGC
>JBDTAI010000293.1:0-6001 GCA_039924685.1 Ktedonobacterales bacterium | reverse complement strand
GCCGATGTCCACCATATGGGCGCGGCCCGCCTCGTCGAAGTGTGTCAGTTCCATACACGCATCCCCCATGCTGAAACAAGCGGACTGAAGCCCGCCAACGTATATCGCGCATTGGTCATTCACGCCCGCGATTCCCATCATCAGCCGCCAGTCTACCACAGTTGCGCGCTGCGCTGATCTGGGCGCTTTGTCGCGGGTGGGCGTGGAATAGCGCAGACTGGCATACTTTGTGCGCCAGAAGAGCTTTAGCGTATGGCGGACACGGCGACCGTGGTTCATGCAGTATGTGGAGAGAGGGCGCAAATGACAACTCCCAACAGCGGTGGCGACATGCCTGCCACCGCGCAGACGGTTGTGGGCATCTTCCCCGACCGCGCCTCCGCCGAACATGCCATCAACGACCTCAAACGCGCCGGATTCGCTGTGGAGCAGATGGGAGTGGTGATGCGCGACACCCCTACCCCCCAGGAGCAGGAAGGCGTCACGCCCGAACAGGCCCGGACGCCGGAGGAACGTGAACTTGGCGTGAGCACCGGCGCCGTGACAGGCAGCGTGATCGGCGGCACAACGGGCGCAGTGCTGGCGGCGACAGGCGCACTGGTTGTGCCAGGGATCGGTCCCTTTCTCGCGGCTGGCATCCTGGCGAATGTGCTGATCGGCGGCGTGGCAGGCTGGCTGATCGGCGCGCTGACCGGGCTGGGCGTCCCCGAAACCGAGGCGCAGTATTACCAGAGCCGCGTCGAGCAGGGGCATGTCCTGGTGACAATTGAAGTCGCCGGACGGGAGGCGGAGGCCCGCGCCATTCTGCTGCGCAAAGGCGCCGAAGATACTGGCAATCGCCGCGCCGCGCCGCCCGCCGCGACCGAACTGACCAACGATCCACATGTGACAGAGCATGTGACAGAGCATGTGACAGAGACGGAGGTTCACCCATGAACGACAGCATGAACAATCCCAATTACCCGAACGACCCCAATATGCCAGCGCAGTCGCAACAGGCGCCGTACACGGGTATGCCCAATGAGATCGCCTCGCCGCCGCCCGATCCCAACGCGGCGCAGAATCCGCCGTATAGCGGCATGCCCAACGAGGTCGGGGCGCCGTATACCGGCTCCGGTCCCATCCGCGATGAGCCGATCCAGGGCGAAGACAACGGCCAGCGACTCAACTATCAGCCTGGCGCGACCAACGATGGTTCTGGCGCAGGTTCCAGCGCCTTCAGTTCCTCCAACACCGGCTATAACACGAACTACGACCCCAACGATCCCAACAACCCGAACAACCTGGCGCCGGTGAGCGGGACGGACCCAATGGTCCAGCGCGACCCCAGCCTGCAACCGCAGCCCAACCCAACCGGCGCTCCAGATTACGCGCAAGCCTCACAGCAGAACATGCCGAACACAGGTGTGGCAGGCGGCTCGAATACGCCCGCCAGCGCGCCCAACAATACCAGCGACACCGGCGTCGTCGGCGCATCAAATACCCCTAATATGATAGATGCGAGCGGTGATACCAGCAACACTGGTCTGGTTGGCTCATCCTCACAAACGGATGTCGCTGCCAACACCAGCGGTGGAGGTGTGGCAGGCTCCTCCAATATGCCCACTACGCCAGGCGCAGGATATACGGGTGTGGCTGGCAGTTCCGGCGCGACGGGCGCCCCGGGGAATACCAGTGATAGTGGGCTGGCTGGCTCACCCACGCATACTGGCGACTACTACGGCCAGTCTATGGATCAGACGACGCGCCCCGCCAACGATCCCGGCGCCGTCTATGGACAGATGGGAATGCCCAACCAGCCGATGACGAACGATCCCTATCAGGTGAACCAGGCGGGACCGATGGGACCGAATGATGATGTGACGGTGAATACGAATCCGTTGCCACAGGGCCAGTCGGAGATGTTGCCAGACCAGCTAAGTGCTGGCACTCAGGCAGGCGCAATGGGCAATTCAGCCAGCGGGCTTGATAACGAGCCCGTCAGTGGAACGCCCGACCATCCGCGCACCGACGGCCAGATTCTGGGCGACAACAATGCAGGTATGCCGTAGACTGCAACTCAATCCTTCTCTATGTGAGCAGTAGAGTGATCACTCTACGCAACCGACATATGCGCAGGCTGCTCTTCAGCGAGCGGCTTGCGCATTGTCGTGTTCATGCGTTGCTGGCGAGCGACTAAGACCGGCTGGGATCGGCTGCAAATGAGCCATTGGTGCAGCCGTTTTACCAGTAGCCATGCGCAACAGGTGAAGCGGCTCGCCAACTAACGGCGGCGCTTCCAGCCCCCAAAGAGTACGCCGGTCATCTCGATCTCTGTGCGGCTGGCATCACTGGCGTCCGCTGGCGTGAGCAGCTCGTAGGCTGGGCGCGGCGCAGTGGAAAGCGATGGCGTGGGCGCATTGAGCATGGCAGCGGCGCGCAGGCGATCCAGCGTGCTGGGATGGGTGCTTTCGATGTCACGGAAATCCTGGGCCGCTTTGAGGCGCAGATGCGAGATGTATTCAGGTGGCAGTTCGCTATAGTGGCGACGCAGTTCGGCATAGAAGTTCTGGTTGTTGTGTTTCGCCATCTCCTGTCGCAATGAGGAGCGTGAGCCGCGTAACGTATTCGTCGTCACACCCACACCCGTCAGCGCGTTGATGAAAGCGGGCGTGCCGTAGGCTTGAACAGCGGCGCGGTCCGCCTCGAACTCGGCGCCCTGGCTGGCGCGCAGCCGCAACAGATAGAAGAGGAACCAGGCGAAGCGCAATGGCAGCAATGCCACCCACAGAACGGCGCTGAATGCTGAATATGGTATAAAGAAATCCCATTGAGCTACCTGTTCCACGTCCCCAGCGACCATAGCGACTGTTGTAGTAACCAGTTCCCCCCTGTGATGCCATAGACTGGCGAATGTTGTCAATGATGCGGCGTGTGGATTCCTCGGCTCCGCCAAAGAAGGCTCCCATGACGGTGTCGCCCTGCTCATGATGGGCGATCTCGTGCATCAGGATGGCTTTGACTTCGAGATCATTGAGCAGTGAGAGCGCGCCGACCCCGACGCCCACCACCGTTTCCGGCAGGAAGAAACGCCGCAACGGATGGCGCCGGACAGCGAAGAATTGTGCGTCGGGGAGCAGCAGGATGCGCTTGGGAGGCTTCGCGCCAACACGTTGCGCCACCTCATCCAGCGCGGCGGCCAGTTGGGGATATTGGTCACGCGGCGCCGAGACGCCACGCAGCCGCGACCGCTTGTCCAACAGGGAATAGCCGAGGAAGATGATGAGGAATACACCCAGGGCGACGCCGAGCCAGCCCTGCGTCAACGCGAAATAGACCGTGAGCGCGACACTGCCGACCAGCAGACCGATCACGATGGCGTACATCACCACGCTGGCCAGCGTCAGGATGATTGTGTAGAAGAAGCCGCCTGTGCTCTTCCACTGGCAATGTGCGCCAGATCGCGTTTCGCCACGCCCGCTGTCATACGCCGCGAGAGCCGCTGCCGGAAACGGTTGAGGCCGTGCGTCGTCTCCAGCGGGTCGCCCGGCCCCTCCCAACCGCAGGGACACTCGAAGAGGCCCAACGCATCGGGCGCGACGGTGTTGCTACACATCGGGCAGCGTTGTGGCGTGGGGAAAGCCGCTGGCACGACCACTGCTGGCGCTGTTGCATTGGACGTCGGAAGTTGTTGGCTTGAATCCATATATCTACCTCATCTCGCTAGAATGCTGCCAACCGCTCTATGAGGATGTGGGGATAGTATAGCAGCAACAGTCAGCAGAGGATAGAGGATAGAGGGAATAGTGGACAGGAACGTATCAGGAAACACCAGAGAAACACCAGATGGGAAAAGAGCAGAGGAGCCAGACATCTCCGGCTCCCCTGGCGTCTTCTGTTGTGGTGATTGCATCTGCCGCTTACTCCGCAGACGCTGCGCATTCCTTGCGCGACTATGCGCCTCCATGATCGCATGGCCAGCGGGTAGACCCGCGTCCAGAGTTGCTCCATAGACCACGACGAGCTACTCATGCGTGGCCTGGGACGATACGACGATCATATGAACTGTTTGTGGTTATCGGTTGCTAGTGAAACTGGCCCTGCTGCACCATCTGTTCGAGCGCAGACCGCAACTGCTCTACCTGCTGCTCGTCCTGTTGTTTCATCTGCTCGAAGAGTTGCTGGCATTGCTGGTTGCCCGCCTGCTGGCAGTCTTCGATATACTGGTCGTAGACCGTCACCGCATCCAGCTTATTCTGAAGCGCGGTAACAATGTCGTAGCTGATGTCGCTGAGTCCCATAAGAAGCGCCTCCTGCATGACGGGTGTGACTGTGTCCTGCTTTGTCGTGGTTGCCTGATTATCGGGATCGCCCGTGTCGGGCCTGCGCGCTTGTTGAACTGCCTGGTGGCGCCGCTGGGGCGTCCGTGCCAAACGTCGCCGACTGCCACCCACCGATCTACGCTGGTACGCGCAATCGGGGCGCTTTGGTTGGCGGCGTCGCGCCATCTCCTACACCTGGAAGATTGTGCAACTCTCGTGCCAACATTACATTGGAGACAGCAGCCGACCAGCAAGGCTATCGCAATACCGCGTGTTCGCCAGTTGCTAGCGATGAGCGCCATTGAACACGCGCCAATGGGCAAGTGAAAGGCTTTCAGCATGCGATCTCCAGCACGCGCATCGCGTCCAGCGCGTGGCAGTGGCCGTTCCAGCCAGACGGCGCCATTCTATATAGCTCTGGATATTGGCGGTACAACCACGCGCCTCGCCGCCACACGCAAACGCGATACAGCGGACATGACGCCGCTCGACGCCTATCCCACGCCGCAAAACTACCATGAACACCTCAGCTACCTGAAGGGGTACTTGCGATCGGTCCAGGATGCGTATGGCGCCGCGCCTGGCGGCATCGGCGTCTCGGTGGGTGGCCGGATCAGCCGCGACGGCGCCTCGGTGGCAGTTGCGCCCAACCTGCCGGAGTATGTAGGAATGCCACTGGCCCGCGACCTTGCCGTGATTGGGAACTGTGAGGTGCGGCTGGCGCATGATACCGTCTGCGGGCTGTTGGGCGAGCGGCGGTTTGGGGCGCTGCATGGCGAGGCGCGTGGCGCCTATCTGACCCTCTCCACTGGCACGGGCGCCGCCGTCTATCTGAGCAGTGATGGCTGCAGCGGGAACAGTGGGAGCACTGGTCAGGCGCTCTCCATCGAGTTCAGTCACCAACTGCTCGACGGCAATACGCGGCAGTGCCTCTGCGGCCAGATCGGCTGCCTTGAGACGTATACGGGCGGGCGGCAACTGGCCTTGCGCTATGGGAAACCAGTCGAAGCGATCACAGATACGGCCTTCTGGCAGACATTTGTGGAGAAGCTGGCGCTGGCGCTGATCAACCTGACCCAGTTGACGCGGGTGGCGGTGGTGGCGGTCGGCGGCGGCATCGCGCTCAACCGTCCAGAATTGATCCCCTGGCTCCAGGCTGCGGTGGATGCGCGCCTGCGTAATGCCTCGTTGCGGCTGCTGCCCGCCGCACTGAGAGATCGCGCGCCACTGGTCGGGGCCGCCCAACTGCTCGCCCTCCACACGCCAACACTGCTGCATTAGAGAAAGTTGCACGCTGGCGCGTGACCACAGCCCATCCGTTGCAGTGTTATCAGATACAGAGGCCAATACGACTCACTCATCGCTCACACGAGCGCCGCATTGGGATCATGTGCGGCATCATCCGCGCCTGCCTCTGCTGGGACGGGAAAGTGGGAAACATATGGTGGTAGCGCGATCTGATCCTGCCCCAATGAACAGCCTATGGCGTCGGGCAAGATACATGCACTGGCGCTGGCGGCGCGGCGCCTTGTTGCGTGTTCAGCATCTTTCAGAGAGTCAACAACTTGGTTTGTTGTATGAACGGGAGACCGACGAGCAGGCGTTTGGCGCCTATGCGTCATCGCCAGCGCCAGACACCGATCAGGCGCCGCAGCCGCTGCCCACGCCATCAGGCCAGGAGATGCGCGTCTTCGAAGCGT
>JBDTAI010000292.1:0-6328 GCA_039924685.1 Ktedonobacterales bacterium | reverse complement strand
GCGCCAGCAGTGGCGTCAGCGACTGGGTGTTTCTTTCGCCCTCATCTCCACACGCGAGGTGAGGGCGATTGCTCTGGTGTGCATGTGCATGGGTCGGTTGCCGTCACACCGCCTGAATGCCTAGTCGTCGTCCGCCGGTTCAGCCGCGCCGAAGAGTTGCGGTTGGGCCGCCGGTTGGGTGGCGAGCCGCTTCTGTTCGCGGGTGCGCTGGTTGAGCAGCGGACGCAACGACCAAGCAGGCGGATTGAAGCACGTGTACCATACAGCCGGCGCCTATTCAACGGGTGGCGCCATCTGCCATTGTATTTGCACTGGCGCCCGACGCCGGAGAACACAAACGGCCTCCAGTGGAGTTACTGGAGCGGCGCGATGCGCTCTACCGCGAATTGATGGGGGGATAGCTAGAAGCGGATGAGCGCCGTTTCGAGGGTGAGGCCGGGACCGAACGCCATCAGCACCCCCCATTCGCCGGGATGCGCCTGGCCGGAGCGCAGCAGTTCATCGAGGATCAGCAGGATCGTCACGGAGGAGCAGTTGCCGTGTTCGCGCAGCACCCGCCACGAAAGCGCCATCTGCTCGTCGCTCAGGCCCAGCTTGCCCTGAATGGCGTCGAGGATGCTGGGGCCGCCGGGATGGACCAGCCAGTGCGCCACATCGCCCATGCGCAGGCCATGCGGGGTCAGCAGATGATCCACCGTCGTCTCGATATGGCGGCGCAGGGTCACTGGCACACGCGGCGAGAGCGACATCTGGAAGCCGTTATCGGTGATGTTCCATGACATCTGATCAGAGGTGTTGAAATCCGCGACACAATATGCGTCTACCAGTTCAGGGCCGCTAGCGGCGGGATCGTCGGTCAGCAGCAGCGCGGCGGCGGCGTCGGCGAAGAGCGCATAGCCGGTCAAGACTTCTGGGTCCTCGATGGGCATCCAGTGCAGGCTGGTAATTTCTACACAGAGCAGGGCGACAGCTGCAGGCGTCTGGGGGCGTGTGAGGCGCTGCAACTGCACAGCGGCGAGCGATTGGCGCAGACCAACGATCCCGCCGAAGCAGCCCATATGGCCAATCATCAACCGGCGCATATCTGGCGGCAGGTTCAGGTCGCGCGCCAGCAGAATGTCTACGCCGGGCGCGGCGTAGCCTGTGCAGGTGACGACGATCAGATCAGTGAGCGCGTCTGCATACAAGCCGTCTTCCTGCGCGGTGGTCAGGGCGCCCTCAAGCGCCGCGCGACCCAGCGCGCAGGCCTGCGGGACAAACTCCGCCATGCGCTCACCTGTTGACCGGGGCCGACTGTAGAAGGCGGCCGTGTCAATCATGGATTGGCGCCGCTCCACCTTACTCGCCGCAAAGAGCCGCTGGATGTGTTTTACCTTGTCGGCGACAGTGGGATCATGCTCCCAGTTGGGACCATACATGTACTCGATCATGATGGTCGCGACTTCTTCCTGAGAATAGTCATAGCGCGCGTAGGCTGGGCTGAGCGCCTGGATGCGCGGATAGCGCACGGCGCGATCAGGAGTGAGCGTGGGCTGCGGCGCAGGCACAGTCAGGCTCTTCGCTGCGCGGACGATTGGTATCGCAGACATGGCATGCTCCATTTCAGGAGTCCCAGCCGCGCAGTGGTGGGCGCGTCACGCTGGATCAAGTCAACAGTAGCTACACAGGCAACACAGGCAGCATGGACTACTCAGACGACATGGGCCGCAATAGGTGCGAAATGAGCGTAGGGCGATCTATCGCGTCGAATGATATACGCTTATTCGATACGTGCGATACCACAGTATGCGCCAGATGGTAGTGGATTGGCAATACCGGATGCCAACACAAGGGTGATCTTTCTCACACCTTACGCAACGTGATGAAGATCTCATGCCTTCACCTCCCCCTCGGAACCCCTCTGAGGAACTCACTGTCTCTCATCTGCGTGAGAATGGGCGAGAAGAGGCGAGAAGAGTTATCAGTTGGTGGATGGCGCGTTCATATATTGATATGAGGCTATTCGTGCCATTTTTGTTTCATCGCTCTCCACGCCATCCCCTCCTATTCACATGTGTCCCTATCCTATCATCCAGGAGTCCGTTATGCAGCGCCTCGCAGTTCATGCGCCTGAGACTACTGAGACTACGCCAGCCGTCAGCGACGATGGGCGCGCTCTCAAGCTACTCAGGCAGTGTGGGCGCCGCGAACTGACGCCAGAGCAGCTTGCGGCGGTGCGCGCACTCAGTGCGGACCTCAGCTCACAGGAGTGGGTTGCTATGCTTGGGCTAGCCCGCCAGCACGGGCTAGCCTCGCTGGTCTTCACGCATCTGGCGCATGCGGGCGCATTGCCGCTGGCTCCTACCTCCATTGCCTCGGCGCTGCGGAATGCGTATTGCACGACGCTGGTGACGAATCGGCAGCTGGAGATCGAGCGCGACAAGGTCATAGCCGTCTTTGCCAGGTATGGCGTCGAGGCGCTGCTGTTGAAGGGCGTCACGCTGGCGGCGCGCTACTATTCCGAGATCGCCCTGCGCCCCTCACACGATATAGATGTGCTGGTGAGACGTGAGCAGGTGGGCCACTGTCTGCGGGCGCTACGCGACATGGGCTACGCGCCAAAGGCGGGCAAAGGCAAGGCGCTGGACTTTGGTGTGCTCTATTATCTGGAGCTTGATTACCGCAATCGCGCTGGCGTGCGCGTCGAGCCGCATCTCGCACTGGCCCGCCTGCCTGAGTACCGCGCCGCCCTGGCCGTCGCTCAGGTGTGGGCGCGCGCGCAGACGATTGACATTCGCGGCGTCGCTGCGCGCTACCTGCATCCATGGGATGAGTTGTGGTATTTGAGTGTGCATTACAGCGTACCGCATGAAGCAAGCCGCCTTATCTGGCTCGTGGATATTGCTGAGGTGGTGCGCGCGCAGTCGCAGGCCAGCGATTCCACTGATCCTGGTGGCTGGGATTGGGAGGGCTTTGTCGGCGAGACGATCACTCACGGACTCGCTATGCCAGTGGTGATCGCACTCCAGCAGGCGCGCGACCTGCTGGAACTGGAGCTTCCGGCGCAGGTGATTCCAGCGCTGCTGGCGGCGGCGGCGACGCCCCGCGAACGGCAGGCATGGCTCGCTGCGCACAGCAGTTCGTCGGATATTGGCCGCCTGAGTCGTCATCTGCTTTCGTTGCCGGGCGCGCGTGAGAAGCTGGCGTTCCTGTGGGGGGCCGGGATTGTCGGTATGCGCAAGGTGCGTCGGTATATTGGCATGGCGTAGTGGTGTCCATGATCCATGATCCATGATGCCAGGTTGGATGTCAGAGCCAGTACCTTCGCAGGCGCAACATTGACAATGAAGCTTAATTCAGCTATGATGTGGCGAGAGCGGGGGAACGGTCATATTTCACGGCGCGACATTGCCAATGTGTGATGCCTGCTCGCGGTGGTTCGAGTGGACCCGTGCGGCGGCCACATTGTAGGGGGCAGAAATAGTCTGTCCGCAAAGACTATGGGGGAACTCTTAACATGAGTGACGAAAACAACATCACGAATTCCTGGAACGACGCGAATGACGAAAACGGTATGACAGATGCTGGCGCGAATGCTGGCGCTGGCAGGCCAGAGAATGCCAGTCGGCGCAAGTTTCTCAAGGCGGCGCTGATCGGCACGGCGGCCACCGCCGCTGTTGGCGCCGCAACGGTGGTCGGACTTGAGCATGCGGGCGCTGTGCCACATCTGGGTATTACAAAGCTCGCTCGCTATCCTTTTGTTGGCAATACCACCAGCCCCGGAGGCTCGACGGGTACGGCCTGCACCAGCGGCACCGATCCCCAAAATTACGTGGATCAGAGCACCTTCAACAACAAGGAGTCCATCTTCCTGTGGGCGCTGTTCACCAAGCTTCCGGCTGGCTCCTACACGATGTTCGTCAGCCCAACGATTGAAAACAAGGGTGGCGCGATCTGCTCCCCATCACCGGCCTCGAATCCCTTTGAGTATCAGGGGAGTACAAGTTCAAGCTCGAATGTGCAGGTTTACAATTTGAGCGCCAGCGCCGTGACATGGACCTGCCACCCGTCGAAGAAGACCGACCTGGGTACAGTGACCCGCAATGGCGCCTCGATGGCGGCCGCCTTCAGCACGCCGGTCACAGTGGCTGCGGGTCATGACCTGCAACTCCAGGTTCATATGCATAACGGCTGCTCAGGCGCCCGCGTCGTCTCGGTGACGATCAGTCTCTTCCAGTCGCCCAGCGCCACGCCGTTCCTCCAGGCTTCGACCAGCATCACAATCAACGCGTAGTATCTGCGCTGTGAGAGGCTTTGCCAACGCTTGGTCTCTCACAGCGCCGTCTCTATCGTTCCGCACAAGCCATCCGCCCTCTACTGAATCATCGCCGTCCGGAGTTGTCGTATGGGATTCGCGTTCTACCCCCAGGCGCGTCCGGATGTCGAGACGCATGTGTTGCCGGATGGCAGTTGCCTGCTCTTCGACCCCATCACCTGCGAAGGACTGGCGCTCAGCATCGTGGGCGCGCTGGTCTGGGACTATTGTGATGGCGCCCTGGCATGGGACGACATCGTGAGCGAGATCGCCGGGCTAACGCCGCAGGAGCCGGGTGTGCGTGAAGAGGTTCAGTGGTTCCTCAAAGAGTTCACGCAGAATGGTTTGTTGCGCCAGGCGGCGGAGATCGAGACTGTTTCCCCAGGTTCCCCAGAATTGCAAGGGTAAGGCGCCCATGTCACCACAGACCACCGTGCGCCTCAGCATCGGCGATGCGCTCGCCATCGTCACCGGGCTATCCCCAGAGCTTGCGGCCCGGCTGCATGACCTGATGCGCCCCTTCGTCGCCACCTCTGACGCCATGCCCGACGGGGCCACTGACGCCACCCCTGACGCCGCCCATGAGGCGCTCTCCAATGCCGTCAATATCCAGGTCAACGCGGTCGCGGACGATGCTGAGGATGAGGATGAGGATGAGCACGAAAACATACACGAGCCTCGCGGTACACGCTGGATCGTGCGCTTGCGTGGCGAGGAGCTATGTTCGCATACCCAGGCTGATGAACTGCTCAAATACCTTGAGTGGCTGGCCATTGCCGAGTCGCTGGTCGCCACCCAGCGCTATGCGGTCTTCCACAGCGCGGCGCTGACATGCGCAGCGGCGACGGTGATGCTGGTAGGGCCGTCCGGAGCGGGTAAATCCACCCTCACGCTGCATCTGATCCAGCGCGGCTGGCGTCCGCTGGGTGATGACACTGCGTTGATGGACACTGAAAGCGGTCGGCTGTACCCGTTCCCGCGCTGCTTTCATGTCGAGCCTGCCTGGTCGGCGCAGGCTTCAGCGCATGCTGACTTCGAGTGGCCCGCCGGACTTGTCGGCTATGCGCGCCCCCTGCACTGGGCCACCGGCGGGCATACCATCTCCGCAATCTTCCTCATCGAACGCGACGCGACCAGTGGCTCGACCTGCGCGCCGATTCCACAAGCGCAGGCGGCAGGCGCGCTGTTGGTGCAGGCCATCAGGACACAGCTTGCACCCGCGCAGATCGCGCAGGCGGCGGTGCGGTTGGCGGCTGGCGCGCGCTGCTACCAACTGACGAACGGCGACCTCGATGGCGCGCTCGACCTGATCGCCACTCACTCGTCGCTAAAGTAGTCGGAGTCCACTTTCTTCAGCACATACGAGGCGACAGGCGATACTTCAGATCAACACGTTGCGTGCCACTTGCCAGTGTTTGGCGCCCTCTCTCGGTGATATGAAAATAGCCACGTCTGGGCGCTTTCAGAAGCCCGGCGCTCTTCAGATGGGCCACTGCCCAATAGACACGATTATCGAAGATAGTTTGTCGCCCACTTGGCAGGCGTTCTTGCAGTTCGGTGTCGTTCAGCCCAAACGTATTCGCAAGAGCGATTATCGCCTCGCGTGACGAATGCCCATTTCCATCTGCCGTGAATTGCAATAATGGCAGCATGACTGTCTGAAAGTCAGGGATAGCCACGCGAGTATACCTCCTACGACAAAGCCCTGGCAATTGAGGACGACCACCGATTCATCACTAGCTTAGTCTAGCATACTCCTGGCAGGCGGCAATGAACGCGGCGAAGAGGCGGCGGCTGAGGGGATCGCTGGCGACCAGTTCTTCGGGGTGGTATTGCACAGCGAGCGCGAAGGGATGAGCAGGCAGTTCCAGCGCCTCGGCGATGCCATCGTCGGCGCAGGCGGTGATGATCACGCCCGCGCCGGGTTGCGCTACCGCCTGATGATGCAGACTGTTCACCTCATGCCGCTCCACGCCAAGTATCGCCGCCAGCCGTGTGTTGGGCGCGATGCGGATACTGTGGGCGCGATAGTCG
>JBDTAI010000291.1:0-8542 GCA_039924685.1 Ktedonobacterales bacterium | reverse complement strand
GCCCCCTCGTTTCTACCACCCCTTGAACAGTCACCATAACGGCGCGCTTCCTCTCGTTCCCGCGCCTGCGTGATACGCCTGCGTGATACGATGTGGGCATGGACACGCAATACCCTGGTACCTCTATAGATAGAGAAGACAACATAGACAACATAGACACTATCGCCGCCATCGCCACGCCGCCGGGTGTTGGCGGTGTTGGCATTGTGCGTGTAAGTGGTCCACGCGCCTTCGCCATCGGTCGCGCGCTGTTTCGCTCCGGCGCTGCCTCAACCACAAACCTCAACGTCGAATATCCATCGCATCAGTTGCTCTATGGGCATATCATGGACCCGGAGCGCGGCGAACTGGTTGACGAGGTATTGGTGGCGTTCATGCGCGCCCCGCACACCTATACCCGTGAGGATGTGGTGGAGATCAACGCGCACGGCGGACCGCTGACGCTGCGACGCATCCTTGAATTGACCTATGTCGCTGGGGCGCGGGCGGCGCAACCGGGCGAGATGACGCTACGCGCCTTCCTCAATGGCCGCATTGATCTGGCGCAGGCCGAGGGGGTGATGGCGCTGATCAATGCCGAGTCGGATGCTGGACGGCGGCTGGCGCTGCGACAGTTGCAGGGCGAACTCTCAGCGCAGGTGCAGGCGGCGCGTGATGCGACGCTTGGCGCATTGACGCGCATCGAGGCGAGCATAGATTTTCCCGAAGAGGAAGTGCCATCGCCCGATCCCGCTGAACTGGCGACGTTGATCGCGCAGGCGCAGGCGATCATCATGCGATTGCTGGCTGGCGCGGACCGGGGACGTATCCTGCGCGATGGGCTGCGGGTGGCAATTGTGGGGCGCCCCAACGTTGGCAAATCGAGCCTGTTGAACGCGCTGCTGGGCATGGAGCGGGCGATTGTGACGCCGATTGCTGGAACGACCCGCGACACGGTGGAAGAAGCCGTCAGCATCGGCGGCGTGACACTGCACCTCGTGGATACCGCGGGCCTGACCGCAACAGATGATCCGGTGGAGCGGCTGGGTGTCGAGCGGTCACGCGCGGCAGCAACCACCGCCGACCTGCTGATCTTCATGCTGGATGGCGCAGAGCCGCTTACCGATCTGGATACCCAGGCGGCGGCTGATCTACGCGCCCTGCTGGCGCCTGAGCAAGCCGACGAACAGGAGATAACGCCACGTCCAGTCATCCTGGTATTGAATAAGGCTGATCTGCCACAGGCGCTCTCCGAGGCTGCGGCGCAAGTGTTATGGCCATCCGCCTCGCTTGTGCCAACCTCCACCCTCTCGCGTGAGGGCATGGCAGCGCTCGAAGCGGAGATTGCGCGGCTGACGCTGGGTGGGCATGCGCAAACCGCTGATGCGCTGGTCTCCTCCGCCCGCCATCAGGATGCGCTACGCCGCGCACAGGAGCAACTTGCCGCTGCCGCTGCAACGCTGGCGCGCAACATCCCGCTCGACTTCGTGGCGATCGACCTGCGTATGGCGCTGGAATCGCTGGGCGAGATCACCGGCGAGACGGCCACCGGCGATCTGCTCGACCGCATCTTCGCCGAGTTCTGCATCGGCAAGTAAGCACAGCAATCAGATGATCAAATGTTGAGAAAAGCGAGGAGGGCGGCGTTGACGCGCTCCGGCTCTTGTTGGTTGAGCCAGTGACCGGCGGTGGGGAAGCGCAGCACGCGCAGTTCGCGCACCCAGGCGTCCAGGCCATCGAGCAGTTCGGGGCCGAGGTAGGGATCAAGCTCGCCCCAGAGAACGAGCGTTGGGGCCGTGATCACACGCGCCGGACCAAGCGCCGCCGGACCCGTTCGCACCAGTTGGCGATAGTAGTTGAGCGCGGCAGTGGCAGCTCCCGGTCGGGCGATGGCGTCAACATAGTGCTGGATGTCGGCGTCACTGAGCCAGGCGCCTGCACGGTCGGCAGAACGGAAGGTGCGCCAGATGAGCGAGTAGTCGTTGGCAGCGATGGCGCGTTCGGCGATGCCCGTCAACTGGAAGAAGCCGATATAGGCGCTCTTGCGCAGTTGGCGTGGGTTACGCAGCGCCCGAAGCATCACGCCGGGATGCGGCGCGTTGAGGATGGCGAGGCGGCGGATGTAATCAGGTTCGCGGATGGCGCAGACCCAGGCAATGGCGCCGCCCCAGTCGTGGCCAACGATGTCGGCGTGCCGCTCACCCATTGCTTCGATCACACCGCGCACATCGGCGCTCAACGTAGCGATGTCGTAGCCCGTCCTGGGCTTGTCAGAGAGGTTGTAGCCGCGCATATCCAGCGCCACCACACGCCGCGTCGGCGCCAGTGCGACCAGTGTGGATCGCCAGCTATACCAAAACTCAGGGAAGCCATGCAGCAGGATGGTGAGCGGCCCCTCGCCCGCCGTGACATAGTGCAGCCGCACGCCGTTGGTCTCAACATAGCCCTCTTCACAGCCCGGCGGCAGGGGCGTCGTCTCATGCTGCTCCGGCGCTGGCGCGATCTCCTGCTCGCTGCCCTGCGCCCGCGTCTGGTTGTCCACCTCACCCATCTGTTCCGTTGGTCCCTGTCGCATGGCGCTCACCCCTCACGCTTCCTCGCCTGCCCACACAGCCTTGTTAGATGTTATATCACCTGGGCGGATCAGCGCCCATCTTGCCAGCTACAGGAGGTTTGAGCACATGCCAACAGATAGGACACCCATCGGTCATGATGGGTGTCCTATCTGGTATAGGTTGAGGCCATTATCCCTGGCGCTAGCTCAATCGCCATCGCTTTGGCGGCGGATAGACGAATCGGGCAATCGTCGTCGACACCCAGCCGATGCAGAAGCCACAAAAGACCAATAGGTAGGGCTGCGCGCTCTCCCTGCCCTTGATCGTCTCTGCGAGTGTGAGTACGACCACCCAGGCAATGACCAGGCCGGCGCTGTAAATCCAATAATTTCTGAATCGAGACATGCTTTGGCCTTACCACTTCGCAATACGAAGTTCTCTCATCTAGGGAAGAACTCTCGCTACTCAGTTTACGCAGCGGGCGATGAGGTGTTGCAGAGGCGGCAGCAATTCAATGCTTGAATATGAAAGGAGGTGAATATGGAAGGATTTGGTGGCGGCGGAGGGATTTGAACCCACGACCAAGGGCTTATGAGTCCCCTGCTCTACCACTGAGCTACACCGCCAAAGAATGTGAATAATCCTAAAAATACCCTCACACACCACCATATGAAGTATGTGAGGGTAAGATTGGTAGCGGGGGCAGGATTCGAACCTGCGACCTCCGGGTTATGCGTACCACTACAGCTTTCGCTGCCCGGCGAACCGGTTTGTAGTCTGGACTTTCCCTTCACCCTCGGCATTACCCGTTAGGGTGCCTCACATCAAGTCTCTACACGTTCTCTCAAAGATTACTCATCTTCAAGAGCTTCGCTCGGGATTACCCTGCCAACGGCTTCCCCGAATTTGTGAGGTGTTCGTACAGACGTTTCCCTCTGCACAGCCCATTGTGAAATGTTCTCCCAAGCGTCACGATAGTCAGCAGATTTGGGTCTTCGCTGGCGCTTGTCAGCTTCGACTAAGTGAATCTCACTGCCGTAGCTGATAAATACCTCGCAAGGGAACACATAGAAGACGTCTAAATCCTCTATGTACACGAGAGCAAAATCGAAGTCATCAGGAAGGTAAGCTTCACGAATCATTATGCGACGATTCGTTTTTGTTCGACGGTTATCTACGACGTAGTTGCCAGAAGGGCCGTCAAACCATGCCGACTTCACCTGAATCTTGACCAGAGCACTTCCAACATCGAAGACGAGATCATATGGTAATCTGTCCCCAACAGGTTTAAGTACTCCCCAGCTACGCTTCAGAGCGTGAAGGATAGCTGCTTGCTCTGCGATGTCTCCCCTTAGCTTAGTATCCACTTGCTCATTTCACGACTCGAGCCCGACGAGCTAACCACTGCTCTACCCCGCGTCGCAAAAGTGAGTATACCGCATCCCGGCGCCATTGTCAAGCCTCATGTTCCGTTCGCCCACACACGGCGATCTCAGCTATTGTGCGCAAGGCGGCATATAGCGCATAATGTCGCTGATACCACTATCGCCGAATGAGGGCGACTGCATGCTTTCGACGTTTTTGCTGCCTGAGTGTACTGGCATCTGCGCTGTCTTAAGCGCTGATGGCTGGCTGTGCTCTCCATCCAGAGATGCCCGCGCCCGGCTTGGGCTGCTGCGTTTTCTCGCTCCGCCCTTTGCACTCCTCCTCCTGTTGGTGACCAGCAGCAGCTTGAGCCAATGGCTGACCGGAAAGCCAGATAGAACGACGCCGCCACTCAGCTGGGTTCTTGTAGGAGGCGCCATCTTGATGAGTGCAGTCGCATGGGCAATCAACCAGACGCGCCAGCGATACAAACGCTAGCACACCAGCGCTAGCACACCAGCGCTAGCACACCAGCGTTAGCACAACAGTGCGCCCGTCAATCACAGTGCATCTGGGAGAAAGGGAGGCCGACGATGCCGCAATTACCGTTGCAGCAGCAGCTTTTGATAGACCTGATCGCGCTGGCCGTCGTCGGCTATCTCGCCGTGCGCCAGTTCCGTGAGAAGCAGGTACGCATCAACACGCTCTGGGTGCTGCCTGCGTTGCTCTTCCTCTTCAGCTACAACGGCATCCAGACTGATCTCTTTGATACGAGCCTGGCGCCCGGCTTCAGCCCCATCGTGATCGGACTGGCGCTGCTGGCGGGGCTGGCGGCTGGCGCCGTGCGTGGCGCGCTGATCAAGGTGAAGGTGGACATCAGCAAGCATATCCTCTTCGTCAAAGGCACGCCGTTCAGCGTCATCCTCTGGATCGTCTTCCTGGCGCTCAAGGCGCTGGGCGATGTCACGCTAGGGGCCACCTCATTGCGCAATACCCCATTCGGCACGGCGACAGGGCTGACTACGGCGGCGCTGCTCACCTTCTCGCTTGGCGCGCTGATCGCCACTCGCGTCTACTTCTATTGGCGCTACTCGCTCGCAGCCGTCCAGCATCAGCCATAACGCGCGACTGGCGGATAGATGGCGCCACACGCTATGCTACCTGTTAGACGCCGCCGATGTGTATGTCGCTATATTGCGTATCCGCAAGGGAGCACCCGCCATGACGTCAACCGCAGCGCGCCCCTTCACCGAGGGCTACATTCCCTTCAAGGGCTACCGCACTTGGTATCGCAGCGTCGGCGATCCCGCCAGCGACGCCACGCGCCCGCCAGTGCTCATCCTGCATGGTGGCCCTGGTATGCCGCACGACTATCTTGAAAACCTTGAGCAGTTGGCCGATGGCGGACGCCGTGTGATCTTCTATGATCAGCTGGGCTGCGGGCGCTCCGATCAGCCGCGCCGCCCGGAGATGTGGACCATACCACTCTTTGTGCAGGAGGTCGGCGTGGTGCGCCATACGCTGGGGCTGGAGCGCGTGCATATTCTGGGGCAATCGTGGGGCGGCATGCTGGCGATGGAGTATGCGCTGACCAAACCTGCGGGCGTCGTCAGCCTGATCATCGAAAGCTCACCGGCCAGCCTCCCTTTGTGGATTGCCGAGGCCAACCGGCTGCGCGCCGAACTGCCGCCCGATGTGCAGGCCACCCTCACCCGCCACGAGCGCGCAGGCACTACCGACAGCACTGCCTATCAGGAAGCGATGATGGTATTCTATCACCGCCATGTCTGCCGCCTCGATCCCTACCCTGACTATGTGCAGCGGACGTTCGAGAACATCGGCCCCGAAGTCTACTACGTCATGAACGGACCAAGCGAGTTCCATGTCGTCGGCACGCTCAAACACTGGGACATCACCGACCGGCTAGGCGAGATTTCCCTGCCGACACTGCTGCTCTCCGGGCGCTATGATGAGGCCACACCACGTATCATGGAGGCCGTGCATGGCGGCATTGTCGGCTCAGAGTGGGCGCTCTTCGAGAATAGCTCACATATGAGCCACTGCGAAGAAGAGGAACGTTACTTGAGGGTGGTCAACAGTTGGCTCACCCGTCACGACGCATCCGCGCCCGCCTGAGCCATTCGCTCGATCAGCTCGCGCATCCGTTCGTAGTGTGTGCCTTTCCAGTAGACCTGGGCGCAGGATTGGCAGCGAAAGAACTCGTCATAGTCGCGCGCCACGTTGGCTGGCAACTCATTGGCCACCGACGCGGGGGAGACGGGATCGAGGAGGCCGTTGCAACGCAGACATCGCTCGAACGGCGCGAACGACGCGCCCAGGTGAAATCGCTCCACCACCTCGCGCAGCTGCGCCTCTGGCTGGGTGGCGCGCACAAAGTGACCATAAACGACGATGCCCCGTTTGAGCAGCCCCACATCGCGTGTCAGCAGGATGCGCTCCTCCTCACTGGAGATGCGCGCCAGCACGTCGTCGTCGCAGAAATTCTGGTAGCGCGTGTCGAAGCCGAGCGGGCGTAGATATGCCGCCAGCCGACCAAGATGCACATCGAGCACGAAGCGCGCCGGGGTGGGCGCTGGCGGTTGCAGATGATAGATCGGCGTGACGGGTGGCAACGGCGCAGCGACCGCATACGCCTCGATCTGATCGCCCGCACGCGCCAGCATGGTAAATGGAACCGAAGCGCCGTTGACGAGCAGCGCACCCACCTCGGTATGCGGCACACCGAGCGACTCCACCACATCCTTGAGCGATGGCGTCCCCTCCACGTCATAGATGATGGCGCTCTCACGGCGGGCACGCAGCAAAAAAAAATCATTCAGGTCGCCGTGGAAGCGGATGGTGAGCCGCGTCATCGCCCTTCGCCGCTTTCTCCTCTACAGCATAGATTATCACCCATTGCTGGATTGTATCACCTCTGGCGCTATTACTGGCGTTTGACTTGCTATTCACCTTGTTGTGAGGCGACACAGCGCGGGGATCCGCCAGACGTCCCTACAAACATCGCCGCCGAGCAGAGAGCGATAGTGAGTCGGCACGGGGAACTTTAGTGCCTTCCTCGCCCGTGCGCCAGCCTTACTGTCCTTTGACATCTTGATCGGTGGTGATCAGCATGCCCTTCGGGATGAGCCGTAGCCTGAAGGCCAGGAACCACTACCCACGATCCAGTAGCCGTTGTAGGTGTCAACCACCATCACGGCCAAGAGAGGCATGAACCGATAGACACTATGCGATCAACAGAGAACCAGACACACGATACAACACGGGGAAACCCCCAGGCGGCACGGGTCATCGCGATCTATAATCCCACGGCGCGGCTCACGTCGGCTGGCGCGAGTGGACCCGATCAGTTGCGCGCCGCCTACCAGGCGCTGGGGCTGGCAGTTGACCTGCGTGTCACCACCTCCTCGGAGGATGCCGTGGCGCAGGCCGAAGCGGCGGCGCGCGCAGGTGTGGATGCGGTGCTGGCGGTCGGCGGTGACGGCACAATTCACTCGGTCGTCGAGGGGCTGCTGCAGGCCCCTGGGCGTACCGTGCTGGGCATCGTGCCAGCCGGAACGATGAACAATGTCGCCGCGGCGCTTGGCATCCCCGAACGGTTGGAAGATGCGCTTGCGCTGATCGCCGACGGTCTGCGCACTGGCCAGAGTCGCCCGATGGATGTGGGCATGCTGGGACCGCATCCCTTCGTAGAGGTGGTTGGGTTGGGGCTTGAGGCGGCGCTCTTCCCACTGGGTGAAGAGGTGAAGGGACGACCCTGGAAATTACCCCTTGTGCTGGCCCGCCTGCGCCATGTGATGCAGCGCACCCGCTTCGCGCGGGTGGAGTTGCGGGTGGATGCGCGGCGCTATTGGCTGCGGGCGCTGGAGATTACCATCTGCAACACGCCGTCCTATGGCGCCCGTTTCGCCGCCGCGCCCGATGCGCGCCTCGATGACGGCCAACTTGACGTGGTCGCCTTCGTAGGCTCCGGTCCCTGGGCGTTGCTACGCCATATCGCCGCAACGATAGGTGGTCGCAACGCTCCCACCCCTGACATTCGCCGCTTTCGGGGGCGCTCGATTCGTGTGGCGCCAGCGGCGCGCTGGCCGCTGCAACTGGATGGCGTTCACCTGATGAACGTCGGACGCGATGCGCCGGTAGCCTCGGTCGAGGCGTATGCACGGCGGGACGCGCTCCAGGTGTTTGCTCCGCCACCGACTGACGCCACATCACAGTCAGGCGCCGATCAGGCCGAAGGGATGCTTCGGACGGCGCTACGCGCTTTGCCAACACCGGCGATGCTGGCATCTGACACGGCATCCACTGTCGCATCTGATCGGGCGTCCACGCTGACGCCCGATCCGCAGACACTGCCAGCCGCCGTCTTTCGGCCACGCCTCGCCGCCCACCGCATCGCGCTCTTGCGGCTGGGCTATCTCGTCGGGCTGGGCATCACCCTCACGCTGGCGTTGATCGTGCGCCGCACCAGCATCCTGCCGGGCGACCTGCCGATCACTCACGCCATTCAGCAGCGGCGACGGCCCGCGCTTGACAGGGTGATGGAGGCTGTGGCGTGGCCGGGCTTTGCCCCACAGTCTGGGCTGCTGGTAGGAGCGGCGAGTGTGGCGCTCTGGCTGGCGCGG
>JBDTAI010000290.1:0-6063 GCA_039924685.1 Ktedonobacterales bacterium | reverse complement strand
ATCATGTTCGTGCGGATCAGGTTGGCGGCTTCGGGGTTGCGGCCCATCGCGCCGAGCGCCGGACCGGCCAGCAGACCAACGCCAATGCCAGGGCCAATGGCGCCGAAACCGATGGCGAGCGCGGCAGCGAAAGCGATACTATTCACGAGTGAGAGCCTCCTGCATGGCAAGCATGCGTCGAAAAATGGCGCCGGTAAAGCGGACCGGCAGGCCGGATGACATATCCTGTATGTTCACCGGAAGCGTTGCGCATCGGCGCAGGCTCCCGAAGGAACGCAAAATCAGCACATTGCAAACGCGCTGCGACTATCGAGCAGGAATCGGCTCGGGCGCGCCGGTTCCCAACGCGCGTTCAGCTCGGGCGTGAGCCTCATGCACCGTCTCGGCGGTCTGATGCTCCTGGGTGTCCTCATGCTCATGGGGTGTTGTCCCCAGCTCCAAAAAGAGGAGGGTGAGGAAGGCGATCACAAACGCCTGGATGAAGCCCACGAAGAGTTCAAGGAAGTAGAACGGGACCGCGCCAATCCCAATCGAGATGAAGCCCATCACCAGCAGCAGCACATCACCCGCGAAGATGTTGCCAAAGAGACGGAAGCTCAACGAGAGCACGCGCAAAATCTCGAGAAAGAACTCTAGAAGGCCGACGACGAAGCCGATTGGCCCCTCATTCAGGATGATGTAGCGCCCAATCTGCACACGCGGCCCCAGCAGCTTGAAGCCGTAGACCTGCGTGATCACTACCGAGATGATTGACAGCGCCACAGTGAAGCTAAGGTCCGTCGAGGGCGGTCGCAGGAAGGGCGTGATGCAGTTGGAGAACGGGCCGGTCAACCAGATGCCAGCGGAGTTGACACCCGCGCAGCCCGCGACATCTGTGGATTTGAGGCCGATGGTCTCGATGCCGGGGATCACTTCCCACCAGTTGCCGATCAGCGCCAGCAGAAAGATCGTCATCACCCAGGGGAAGAAGCGTCTGCCGTTCACTTCACCTGAGACTTCTTTACAGAGGTTGAGCATCAGCTCGAACGCCCACTCGATGAAGTTTTGCAGGCGACCAGGGACTTGCTGTGGCTTGCGCGCCGCAATCCAGAAGATGAGGAAGATAATCACCGCGCTGACAATGGTGAGGAAAAACGAGTTGGTGAGCCAGGGCCATGCCCCAGGGTAGAGCAAATCCGGCGTAATGCGGATCGCGGGTAGTTTCCACTGCACGGAGGTTCTCCCTTATCCCCCGGCTGCAACCCACGCCTGAACCTTCTACCCGACATCCTGCTCAGAGTACTGAGGAGATGAGACGATAGACACTGTAGATGCCAGCGGCCAGGCCAAGCAGCAGCCCGATGAGTGTCGCTATTGGTGAGGTATGAAGCTTGCTATCAATGAAGACGCCCAACATCGCACCCAGCACAGCTCCCAACGCGATGCTAAGGCCTACCTGCCCCACCAGCGCAAACACAGCGGTATTGCTCTTGCTGAGACGATTGCGCCCGTTGTCGCGCTGAATGCCAGAGGCGTTGACGCCGCTCCCATCAGGAGTATTCGGCGTTTCGCTCCCCGTCGCAGCGGGTTTGTCGCGCTGAATGTTGTTGTGAATGTCGTCGTGCTTCATGTCATGCGCTCCAACTTCGCACACCAAAAGGAGTATATCATAGAATCGCTCCGGCGGGCAATAACCTACCCACTTTTCCTTATAGTCCTATTTACTTTTCGTTATAGATCGCGTTCGCGGGCTTGCAAGCCCGGCGCACGCACAGCGCTGGATCGCAGGCATACATGCCCGGCGCACGGAACGATGGCCTGAAAGGCCACAAACAACACGACTGCGTCTGATGACCAGATTATATCAGGCCGCGCTCGCGGGCAAGATTGGCGGCCTGGGTACGGTTGGCGGCATGCAGCTTTGCCAGGATGTTCGAGACGTGGTTCTTGACAGTGCCTTCCGCCAGCACCAGCGTATCGGCGATGTCGCGGTTGCTCGCGCCCTGGGCCAGCAGCCGCAGCACGTCCACCTCACGCTGGCTGAGGGAATCGCTGAGGGAATCGCTGAGGGAGTCATAGTAGCCCTCGCCATTGCTCATCGCTGGCCCGCTAGCAGGTTGCGCCGACGGTTGTGGAGGCGCTGGGGCGGTTGTGGCCGTTGAGGCGCCCAATGCGCCGCGTCGCCCATACTCCATCAGCAATTTCGTCGCCACACGCGGCTGGATGAACGCTTCTCCCGCCGCCACCTGCCGGATTGTGTCGGCAAGTTCGGTAGCGGGGGTGTCTTTGAGAAGATAGCCGACCGCGCCCGCCTTGATGGCGTCGAATACATAGTCTTCATAATCGAAGGTGGTGTGGATGATCACGCGGCAGGGCAACCCGCGCGCGGTGATCGCTGCGGTCGCCTGCACGCCGTTCTGGTGGGGCATCTGCACATCCATTAGCACGACATCCGGGCGCAACGCCTCGGCGAGCCGCACGGCCTCAGCGCCATCCGCCGCCACGCCGACGACCGCGAAGCCTGGCTCCAGTTCCAGCACCGTGCGCAACCCCTCACGCATCAACGTCTGGTCCTCACAGATCAGCAGCCGGATAGGCTGGTTTGGCTGGTTTGGCTGTCTCTCGGTCATCGTCGTCTCATTTCTCGTCGCGCACCATCTCGATAAACTCGCTGGTCCCATGCTCGCCTGCGCGGGTGACGGTGCGAACAGGCGTGAAGCCTGCACGTTCATAGACCCGCTGGGCGCGCAGGTTATAGGCGCCCACCAGCAGCATGAAGCGGGCGGGAGCGTAGCGAGTGCGCCCGTAGGCCAGTCCTGCCTCGACGAAAGCCAGGCCCAGGTTGCGTCCCTGCCCAACCAGATCGGGGCGCAACCCCAGACCAATCTCGATGGCGTCTCGCCGCTTGATATAGGAGAAGATGCCCACCCGCTGTCTGCGCTCGTCAGCGACGACGTAGAACGAGGCCAGCCCCAGCGCATTGAGGATCGGATGAACGAATGCGACCGAGGTGGTCGCCAGCAGTGACATATTCTCCTGTGCGTATGGGCCAGGGTAGCGCCAGCGGCTGACCGCCAGCGCATCGCCCCAGCCGAGTGGACGAAATGTCCAGCGTAGCGTCTCGGCTGCATGGGTGGTCTGCTCGCTCTGATCCCCCTGATCGCTCACCAGCGCCAGTCTCCTTCCCATGCTGATCCCTCCGCCAGTCTGCGCACATATGTATGACAGCGCTCTGTCGCATGTGGTCGCATGTGGTCGCATGTGGTCCATGAGCCACATACAGCCCTTGCCCTGTTCGCGTGTGGACAAGACGGCTAGCCCATTCGCCAGCGAATCGTGGCGCCACATTTTTGCCTGCTACTATTATGGACTCATCCGTTATACGGAGTAAGCGCGTTCTGTAGCGGCTGCCGTGGATTGCAGACACAACTGCGGCGGCACGCGGTGTATACGCCGCATCTACAGGTATTGTACGCGCAGGTGACGGCTTGGGGGGAATGCGCAGGCAGGTATGGTCTATCAAGTGATGATCCGGCGGCAATCCGGCGCCCACTGGGAGCCGTTCGAGACGACCACCAACGATCCTTTTGCGGCGATGCGGCTGATCCAGCAGGCGAATCAGCGTCACCCAGAGGTGACGGTGCTTCAGGCACCCAATGCACAGGCGTTGAGCGCGTTGCTGCGGCGTCTGCGCGCGGGCATCGAGCCACCGGCGGGTTCGTCGCCAACACCAGGCATCTCAGCCACGCCACGTATGCGTGTGATGGACGACAGGATCGAGGTGCAACGTTGGGCGATGGAGCGCGGCGCTGGCGGCGACCACGACGCCCCCTATCGCTTCACGATGCCCACTACCCGCGCCGAACTGGCGCGCTGGCTGTCGCTGCTCACCCGCTGGCAACAGGCGCCAGCGGCCACCGATGGCGAGGGTGGCGATACTACTGGCGACGAACAGGACAACGACACACTGCCCAGCGTCGAGGCTGACCAGCAGGCATCGTGACGATTGCGGGTGGCGCTCGGCCTGGGTGGTGTGGTTGGCGGCGCGCTCGGCCTTGAAAGGCCGGAGCACGGGACGGGGACGGGGCATAAATGCCCGGTGGCGGGGCGACGGGCCATCGCTGGCGCTCGGCCACTCGCCACATCTCTACACCACACACCCTGTAGGGGCGTCCGGTGGACGCCCGCCGTCGCGCCATGCCGCCACCCAGGCCAGCACAGGGCGCCCCTGCATAATGTACATGGCAGGCGACAGATGCGCTGTCCCCGCCCGTCGCCACGATCTATCTCACGATTCCCTTGCGCCCGCCAACGGGTGTGTGTTATACTGCTTTACGCACCTGGGGATGTAGCTCAGATGGGAGAGCGCAGCGTTCGCATCGCTGAGGCCACGGGTTCGATCCCCGTCATCTCCACCCCAACAATTGAATATCGTTCTATGTGAGTGCGAGTCACAGATTGCCATTTTGGCAGTGAGTCGCGCTCTTTTTTGTCCTCTTGCGACCACCGCCTGGATTCACTTTTGAAGGAGGTCGCAGTGGTACGAACATGCACAAAGTGCGGCGAAACCAAAGACGAAGCCGATTTCCACAGTGCGACGCAACGTGGCATCACGCGCCTGCGCGCTGTCTGCAAAACGTGTTCCCGAACGTATGCTTGGGATCGCTCAGATGATCCCAAGCCATATGGACGAGTTTGTACTGTCTGCAAGCAATACAAGCCACTAACAGATTTCCACCGCCATAAAATCTGCCTCTATGGCGTTGAACCGATCTGCAAAAAGTGTAAGTTCGAGAAGCGTAAGGTGCGGGAACGCAACGATCCCCGGCAGGCGCGCAATGTTGATTTGAAGGCAAAATATGGGATCACGATAGACGACTATGAGGCGATGTTTGCGGGGCAGATGGGGCAGTGCGCGATCTGCGGGCGGGCGGACCAGAAGCTGGTTGGTAGACCATCACCACGCGACGGGGCGAGTGAGGAGCCTGCTGTGTCACCTGTGCAACGCCATGATCGGCTGCGCGCGTGAGCAGCCGGAGATACTGCTGCGCGGCGCGACGTATCTTGCGATGCTTGTGGTTGGTGACGGACGTGGTGACATCAGCGCAGGGGTCGCCGTTGGCGTGGTCGAGGCGGTTGAGGTCGGCGGCAAAGTGGTTGGCGTAGCGAGCGTCATGGATAGCGCCATCGGGTGAATGGCGAACCGCCTCATGGGCGCGTGGCAGACAGTGGCAGACAGTGGCAGGCATGCTATCAGGCGAAGGGCAAGCAACGTCGTAAGGTGAGCATGGTGGGCGCGCGCCACGCGCCCCTACACATCCAATCCCCATCTCCAGCCCGCGCCGGCAAGCTTCGCGTCGGCGGTAGCTGACTCCAGGCGCGGCTTTAGCCGCTGGCCGGTCGGACGCCATGATGCTTGCTACTCACCACCAACCGAACCGCCAGGCCACACCACATCACTCGCCATCCATTCGCCATACGCCGCACGCCGCCATCCGCCACGCGCATTTATCCACTTCGCTCAATCGTATTGCCAGCTAACACTTGCTGGGGCCGCATAACAAGCCATCTCGCGCGTCCTCTTTTGATTGACAGGTTCACAGCATAGTGGTACATTATCCTATGGTGTGGGCGCGGATATCTCGCTGCAATACACCTCCAACAAACAACGCAACAAACCACACAACAAACCACGCCAACCCTACTGATACACCTGAAACTGTCTATCTGTCGCCTATTCGTGTAGCGCGCACGTCTACATAATAGAGAGAGCGACAAACCATACGTACCGAGTTAGCAGCGCAACACGCACGGGAGGGCTTCGCGCCGATGCCACAAATGCCGGACTACATTCCCGTTCTGATATTGATGGGGCTTGCCTTCGCCTTCGCCGTGGTGGTGACAGGCGTAACGTTCATCCTCGGCCCGAAGCGTCCCACACCAGAGAAGATGGCGCCGTATGAGTGCGGCATCGAAGAGATCGAGGCGCCACACCAGCGATTCCCTGTCAAGTACCTTGTCACTGGCATGCTCTTCATCATCTTTGATGTGGAGGCGGCGTCAGTGCTGCCACTGGCAATTCTG
>JBDTAI010000289.1:0-7049 GCA_039924685.1 Ktedonobacterales bacterium | reverse complement strand
CGCCGCCGCACTTCTGGGCGCTCTCGCTGGTGCTGAAGAAGGACTATGCGCGCGCCGGGGTGCCGATGCTGCCCGTCGTCAAGGGTGAGGCGGCGACGCTGCGGCAAATTGTGCTGTATACTATCGTATTGATAGTGTCCACGCTGCCGCTGTTCTTCATCCACACGCTGGGCTACTTCTACCTGGGGGCGGCGCTACTCTGTGGGCTGGGGCTGCTGGCGCTCACGCTGTATCTCTGGCGTGTACGCACGCTCAAAGCGGCGCGCACGGTGTTCTGGTTCTCCAACTACTATCTCGCGCTGCTCTTTGCGGCGATGGCGCTGGACCTGGTGCTGCGCTAACAGGCGCATCGCTGGCGTCTATCAGGCGTCTATCAGGCGTCTATCGGGCGTCCGGCGGGTGGCGTGGGACAGGCTGATCGTCGGCTTCCATTCCATGCCACTCGCGCTTGCTTCAGGCGCGCGGCAACGATTCAGGATACATCTCATGCAAACGATGCGGCTTCGGCTGATTTCACGGATGGTAGTGGTCGCGCTGGTGGTCGTGGTGGTAGCGATTGCGCTGATCCACCAGCATCTGGCGGTGGATGCTTCATCACCGCATACGGCGCCTGCGCTGACGGGCGGCGCGGTACTCTCAGACATGCCAGCGGCGCCCACCTTCACGCTGATGGACCAGAACGGGCAGACCATCGCGCTCAATTCGTTGCGCGGGCGGCCTGTGGTGATCACCTTCATTGACACCACCTGCACCCAGGAATGTCCGATCATCGCCCAGTACCTCGACGACACAGCATACTTCATGAAGACCTCGCCAGCGCAGGTCGAGTGGCTGGCCATCTCGGTCAACCCGACCAACACACCGGCCTCGGCGCATGAGTTCCTCACCAAGAACAAGGTGACGATTCCACTGCATGTGCTGCTCGGCTCACAGGCGCAACTTTCGGCGATCTGGAAGGCGTATCACATTCAGGTGATCCCTACTCCGACCGATGTGCAGCATACCAGTGGCCTCTACATGCTTGACAAGCAGGGCCGTGAGCGTCTGTGGATGGACGCCGGCTTCGACCCGACGGCGGCGGCGCGCGACCTGGGTGTGTTGTTGACCAATAGCTAGTGTATGGCTCACCGGAACTTCTCCATGACAACGCCTGAGCCTCAGACAACCGGACAGATGGAACATCTGCCGCGCACACTTTCGCATGGCAGTAAGCCTGATCGAACGACGCGCCTGCTGATGCTGCGATTGGCAGGCGGCGGCGGAATCGCGCTGATCCTGCTGGCGGCGATTGCGCTGCTCATCAGTCGCGCCATCACAGCCACCGACGTCGTGCGCCACACCTCGTCGCCTTCACTAGTGGGCCACAGCGCGCCCGACTTCAGCGTCACCCCCTGGAATGCGGCCAGTGGCGCTTCTTCCGCATTCCATCTGGCGGGTGAGCGTGGCAAGGTGGTGGTCGTCAACTTCTGGGCGTCATGGTGCGATCCCTGCCGGTCAGAGGCGCCCAACTTCGAGGCGCTGGCGCAACGCTACGCGGCGCGCGGTGTGGTGTTTGTAGGCGTCGCCGTCAACACGCCCCAGGCCGACGGGCAGCAATTTCTGAAGCAATATGGCATAACCTATCCAGCCGGACCGGAGCCATCCACCACACTTGCCGCCGCCTATGGCGTTACCGGCATCCCCGTCACCGTAGTAGTGGACCAGCAAGGGCGGGTGGCGCGCATCTTCCCCGGCCAGATACAGCCCGCTATGCTCAGCGCCAACCTCAACAGCCTGACGGCGCCGTGACCGCTCTCCCAGCCGTTCTCCCGCGCGGGAGAGCGGAGCCAGAGTGCAGTGTGTGCGGGATCGCGGCCTTCAGGCCACCGGTAATCCTACAGGGCAAGCTGGGCGGCAGGGGAGATTGTGGGTTGAGTAAGGGCCACGGGAAATAGCAAGTCCGCCAGGCATGAGCAAACGGAGCCAGACGGCGCCGCAACGGACGTCTATGTTGTGTTGTCACATGCTCAGGTCAAGGATGTACGTCAGGCGTTGGAGCAGGGGTGTACCCTGCTCTTGAAAACGCAGCGCACTTGGTGAGGCGCTCGGCCCACAATGCAGGGCGCGCGCCATCATCAAGTGCTATCGCTGGAGTTGCAACTCCGTCCAGCTCGACCCCTTGCCTAGTCGACGAACCTCAATGGGCGCAAATTTAAGCTCGGCAAATTTACTGGCAATTTTTGTGGCGCGAGCGGTATCAATGCAGTCAATGATGTAGTACCCGGTAATGACTTGTTGACCTTCGCTGAACGGGCCATCCGTCACTGCAATCGTTGCTCTGTTCGAGTTCACGACCTGCGCTCCTTCTACCTCAAGCTCGCACGCGGCAACCATCTCCCCTGTCTGTGCCAGTTCGCTTTTAATCTCAGCATGCGCCTTTGCCAACTGGTCAACATCGTCTGCGGTGAGAGCATCCCACGCGACTTGGCTGCCATAGAAAATGAGCATGTACTTCATCGTCTACTCCTCGTTGCTGATACCTGACTATCGAGAACATCTGTTCGTTCCCGCATGCCCCGATTGTACCTTTTTTTCGAGATACAGTTCCACGATGCGCAACAGCACAACTGACGGCAAAGGGGTATAATGGCGCAATCTTGGTTTCCCTACAGCGTATGGGCGCCAGGAGGCGTGGTGTCAGCGGGCGAGCAGGGCGGCGACGAGTGAGGCGGCGTCAGGCGATCCCAGGCCGGTGCTATAATCCCAGCCGGGAGTCGCCTGATAGTAGAGATTGCCCCCGCCGGTCACATCGTGAAAGACCGCACTGGCGCTGCCTGACGAGCCAAGCGCATAGAGCGCGGGATTGAGGAAGCCGAGCTTGCGATGCCCCTGCTGATTGGCAAGTGCAATGAGGGCGGCCCAGAAGGGCGCCGCGGCGCTTGTTCCGCCAATCACCGTCCAGCAGTCCGAGCCGGAGCAGGAGTTGTCGCCGGAGTAGTAGATACGATAGCCGGTGAGCGGGTCGGCGTCGGCGGAGACATCGGGAACCTGACGCATGCCGTTGCTATAACTGTTGTTGACGTCAGGACCTGACTGCCACGCTGGGCGGCGATAGATCACGCTGAGGCCGCCACCACCGCCCGCGCCTTCGAGTGGACCCTCCCAGCCATCCTCACGCCCATAGCTATTGTTGCTGGTGGGAAAGACCGCCGTGCCACCAACCGCCGTGACAAAGGGACTGGCAGCAGGCAGGTCAACCGCGAGGTGGTTATCCTGGCAGCCATACGCGCCGGAGTCGCCGCTGGCGACCAGCACCGACATCCCCTGCGCATCGGCGCGCTGGAACGTGCTATCGAGCGTAGCGAGGAAGCCAGAGGCCGAGGAGGAGTCAATGCCCAGTTCGCAGGCGCCGAGGCTGATGCTGACGATCTGCGCGCGGTTGTCGCTGACGATGCGGTCGAACATCTGGGCAAGATGCCCCAGGTCGGAGCCGCTCTCATAAACGATGATGCCCGACCTGGGGGCGATGGCGCGGATCACCTCGATGTCGAGCACCGGCTCAGGGCTGTAGCTGCGTGAGCCACCCGCGACCGATACAACTTGCAGCGGCGGGCCATTGATTGCGAAGGTATTATCATAGGTCGCGATGTCCGACTGGTGGAACCTGTCGATCTCGGCCAGCGCAATCGTCTGGCCGGAGCCGTTCAATCCCTTGCTGGTGAGTGGGGACACGTTGTAGATCGCGCGCAACGCGGAAGGATCAAGACCGCCGCCACCGATCTGCTGCGCCTGCTGGGCAATATCTGGCGCGTCGGCCATGCGGCGCTGGACGGCGGGGCGTGTATCGAGTCCGATCACGCCGGTGATCCCGGATGCAAGCGGCAGTGGCAGAAAGGGGACGCCATCCGCTGCAATGTAGGGAGTTCCATCGGGGCTGCGATAGTCGTAGAGGTGGACATGAAAGATAGCTTCGATGCGTTGCGCCGAGCCGGTCGCCTGAATCAGCGTCGCATTGGCGTCTGCTGCGGTGATTGTCAATCCAAGCGCGCGGAGCGCCACTTCGGCCTGTGCGCGTTCAGTCGGGCTGGGGCCGTAGGCGGCGGCATATTGTGTGGAGGTCAGGTAGTGATGGTATAGCGGCGAGTGCGGATTCTCGATGGCGGCGAGCAGCGCGGCTAGATCGGCTGGCGAGCGGCGGCGTAGTGGGAACGAGAGCGAGAGGATACGTGCCCCGTCCGTTGGCCCAAGTCGCACGGGGGCGGCAGGGCGTGGCGTAGGAGGATGGGTAGCCGTAGCTCGTGGGAAGGGCGTGCAGGCGGCGAGCAGCGTCATCAGGCTGGCGAGCAGTACGATAGCGCAGACCCAACGCGCCGGGCGCGCTGCTCGGTGGGGACTTCGCACGAAACTGTTACCCTTCACGCTTGCCATACATTCCTCCTTGCGGGACTCGATGCGCCGCCAGAGACCGGACTGGCCTTACCCATCAATGTTGCACACTGGCATGGCGCCGTTCTATGACCATACGACGCTGTTCACCAGATGGTCGTACTCCTGGTTGGGTACGATGCTGGGGTCAGGGCTGTTTGAATCAAGCGGGCTGAGCGCGATGAAGACGGCGCCCGTAGACCCGCGCACACTCGCCATGAACTCAAGATAGACCGGCTGGTCGGGCGCGTTGCTCTGCGAAACGGTTGCCGCGTAGCTCTCTCCGCTGCCCGCGACATAGCCAATCTCCGCGCCGTTGATCGGCCCCTGATCCTGCGTGCCCGTAAACTGGTCGGAGTTCAGGTTGTTCTGGACAGCCTGGGCCAGCAGCCGCTGGCTCGTCTCGCCTTGAGCAACCGCCGCACTCTCTAGCAGCACACTGACCTGACCGAGTTGGGTCTGCGCTACCAGTGTCGCGCTGCGGCTATCAGAGGAATCGAGCGTCCAGGGCGCGAAGTAGGTGAACTGAAGGCCAGTCAGGGTGACGGTGTGACCCACGCTGCTGAGGCGCGCGGGCGGCGGGCAGTTCGCGGGACAAGGCGTGGGTGTATTCTCCGCGATGGGTATCGGGCCGCCACAGGCGAGCAGCGGGATGGCGAGCGCGGCGATACCGAGCAGCAGCTTGAGCAATGACCGGCGCGGATGTGTTCTATCGCTCATCATTTTCATGACTGGCCTCCTTCCGTCGCGCCGCCTGGACGTGTCCGCCGGGCAGGAGTTGTCGCCCGTTTGGGTCTGGCGCGCAGGGCGACACCGCATTGTGAACAGAAGGCGAGATTGGGCGTCAGGCGCTGGCAGGTGGAGCAGACGATCATATCCATACGCTCACCTGCGTCGCTGGCCTCCGCGCCTTTTTCCAGCAAACCCAGATGCAGACTGACGCGCGCCAGCATCAACAGGATTGCGGCGGCCAATAGATACCAGATGAACGAAAGCGCCTGCCCCGGCAGCAGATCGGTGAGCAGACTCGGCAATACCTGCCCCAGAGCGGCGACGGCTATTGCAAACGGCAGCGATGTGACCAGCGTGCGCGGGCGCTGGCGAATGTGCGGATCGCGCGGGAGCCAGAGGGCGGCGCAGATCAGGCCAACGCTTGCCGCATCCAGCAGGGGCGTGAGCAAGGCGACACGCAGCGCTGGCAGCACCCAGTCGAGCGCAGAGCCGCTGCGCTGGAGCGGGCCAACGATGATCAGCCAGGAGTAGACGATGCTCTGCGCCGCTGCAAATCCCAACCCCGACGCGACGCCAAAGACCAGCCCATCGAGGATGTCATTGAAACGCGGGCGCAGGGCGTAGAGCACAACTGGGCCAACCAGCATCAGCGCCAGACTCACCAGCGGCAGCAGCACGGCGTTGAGCGCGACATAGCCGGGCGTTGGTCCGGAGTGGAGGCCGAGCGTGCGTTGTGTGACAAGCAGGCGATACGCGGCGAGACTGAGCGCCGCGCCGAGCAGCACGCCGACAAGAAAGGTTCCCGCCAGCACCGTCAGCGGCTCATCCTCATAGACTCGCGTATCGTAGAAGTAGGCCAGATACAGCACAGGGAGCAGCACGGCGCTAAGGACCACCGCAAGCGGAATAACGCGCCCAAAGGCGATCAGCACCACCAGAGCAATCCCAGCGATCAGCAGCCAGCGGGCAATGATGGCGCGGTGTGGCGGCAGATGAGGAAAGAGCGTGGAGATAATCGCAGGTGTGTAGAGCGACTCACGCGAGTCAGCGGCATAGGCATGGGCGCGCATGCGGCTACGATGCGTTGCCGGGAGCGCCTCACCCTCGGCATGGGGCAGGCGCGCGCCACAATAGCCGCAGTAGGCTCCCGGCGGCGCATCACGCCCACACTGCGGACACCGCATAGCTGGAACCTCCTCACCACTGGCAGGCGCTCAGTTTCGCCGCCCGTGTGGCAGAGGCTAGCAGAAGCGGCGCCAAGAATCGGGCGGCAGATTAGATGCCCAATCCTGGATCAGTTCACGCCCTACGCCTGTTCCCTTGCCATTGCTTGCCGTGCCTTGCTCGCTCGCCGTCGAGTCTGTTCAGGAGTATAGCATCAGTATTGGGGTGTACTCGTGGAGGTTGGCGTAGCAGTCGTACCCATGACTCGCTGCGTGTGCGGCTCACGCACACGCTAACGCTTCGAGACGCTTTTGCGTGATCTCGGCGTCGGGGTGGTTGAGCTGCTTGTAGATTTCCAGAGCCACCTTGAAACCTGCACATGCGCTCGATATGTTCCCTTCCAGTCGGTCAAGCTCAGCCAACCACCACACGGCCTCGACAATCAGATCGGGTTGCTCGACCTGGCGCGCAAACTGCAACGCGGTGATCAACTCCTCGCGCATGCGTTGCGCGTCGCCTCCCTCTCGGCGCGTTTCCAGCACGGCAAGCGAGGTAGCGATGCGCGCCTGCATCGCCGGGTCGCGTAGGTCACGGGCAAGCGTCAGCGCCGCTTGATAGCCCTTTTCCTGTTCGTCAATAGTCTCCGCCAGTTGTGCAAGTGAATAGACCTCAGCACACATGGCGCTCTTATCGCCTAATACTAAGTCCGCCTCGGCCCCTGTCGTTTCTTGATACGCCTGGGCCACCAA
>JBDTAI010000288.1:0-2775 GCA_039924685.1 Ktedonobacterales bacterium | reverse complement strand
AGCCGGGGCCAGGGTCTCGTCGAGTATGCGCTGATCATTGCGCTGGTGGCGATTGTGGTCATCGCCGCGCTGTTGCTGCTCGGTCCAGCCATCAGCAACGTGTTCACCACCATCATCAATACACTCTAGAGCGTGTGGCTTCGGGATGAGGCACATCTGCCTGTTATCCCTGAGTACACCGGTAGTCGCCAAACCCATCTTTGTAGGAGGTCGTCAATGTCTGCTCGTGAACTGCAAGAACAGCTTGCACAGCCCACGCTACCTCGCAGCCGGGGCCAGGGTCTCGTCGAGTATGCGCTGATCATTGCGCTGGTGGCGATTGTGGTCATCGCCGCGCTGTTGCTGCTCGGTCCAACCATCAGCAACGTGTTCACCACCATCACCAAAACGATTTAGGCGGGGCGCTACGGCTACCCCTTGTGGCGGGTGGCGGCGCATACTGTAGACAAACCGGCAGGTGAACTGGCGGAGGGCCACACGCGTGCCAGTCGCCGCACGTTCAACTACTCACCTGCCGGGCAATCAGGAGGTCTCTTCGCATGTCTGCGCCAGTACGTCCACCACGTCCACTACGCGCCTCCGGCGGTGGGCGCCTCCTCTTGCTGCTCGGCGTCGTGCTGGCGCTGGCGGCGGGCGGCATCGTGATCTTCACCATCAGCCAGTATACCGGCGGCCCGACTCAGATGGTGACAGTGGTGGTGGCCGCGCAGACGCTCCAGCCGGGTACAAAAATCACGCCGGATGGCAGCAACGGCTCGACCGCGATCTCGCAGGCGTTCACCACCAAGTCCGTCAACGCCAGTTTTGCGCCATCCGACGCCTATATCTACACCAGTCAGGATGCGCTCAACACGGTTCTCAACAACCAAACTGTCGAGCAGACATTCTATGCAGGTGACATTTTGCGCACATCAGACCCGCGCCTGTTAGGCGTGGGGGGCGCTCCTGGCAGCTTGAACAATGTCGATCCAACACACGTCAAGCAAGGGGACGTGATCGTTGGTGTGGACGTGAAGACGTCTGGTATTGGTATGATGGTTCCTGGTGACACCGTAGATGTTATTGCGACTGAATGCAACCTGCCTGGTTCGCAGGATCCCGGCCATTGCGAAACGCAGACAACGTTGACTAACATCTACGTCTATGCTGTGCGCACTAGTACGGTCTTTCTGGTGTTGACACATCAGCAGGCGCTTGAACTTCAGTACCTCAACCAATCAGGTAATATTGGTTTTGTGCTGCGCAAGTCAGGTGACGGGACATCAACAACAACCACTCCGGTCGATCCCACCTATATCGTTCAGCATTTCCACTTCTAGCGGTCGTAGTCTCGGAGCGAAGCCCACGCGATGTCCAAGTGATGTCCACACAGGGATGAGGCGCCACGATGTACCCACAGCCAGACCTGCGCATGCCGCCAATCATTCGCGTGTTGATCGTGGATGACGTGCCTGAAACCGTGCAGATTGTGCAGAAGCTGCTGCTCTTCGAGCGCGATATTCGCGTGGTGGGCGCCGCGTCGGGTGGGCGTGAGGCCATCGCCAAAGCCGGGGAACTGCGCCCCGACGTGATCCTGATGGACATCAACCTCAATGATATGGACGGGCTGACGGCGTCAGGCATCATCTCCCGCCAGATGGCGACCTGCATCGTGATCATGTCGGTGCAAGCCGACCCCGAGTATTTCTCGCAGGCGATGACGGTCGGCGTGCGCGGCTACCTCGTCAAACCCTTCAGCGGCGATGCGCTCACCAGCACCATACGCCGGTCATACGCCGAACATATCGCCCAGCTTGCCGCACGTGGCCAGGGAAGCCCCAACGGCTATTACCCCCAGCCACCACAGCCGCCGCGAGCGCCCGCCACGCTGCGTCGCCTGATCACGGTCTATAGCCCGAAAGGCGGCGTGGGGACGAGTGTGATCGCCGCCAACCTCGCCATCGCGCTGCGCCAGCAGACAAAGAAATCGGTGGCGCTGGTAGATGCCAACCTGCAAAGCGGCGATGCGCACATCCTGCTCAACATCAACACCACCACCACGATTGACGACCTGCGCGAGAATCCTTCGCTGGATGAGGAGACCATCGCCTCGGCGCTGGCCCCGCACGAGGCGTCGGGCATTGGCGTCTTGCGGGCGCCCTTCACGCCGGAGTCCGCCGAGTTCTTCACCTCGGATGCGATGCAGGCGATCCTGGTGGAGCTGCGCGATCACTACGACTATGTGGTGATAGATACCAGCTCAGAGTTCTCCGTGGCGACGCTTTCCGCGCTGGAGTTGGCTGATCTGGCGCTTGTCGTCACAACGCTGGAAGTGACTACCATCCACCATGTCAACCAGTTCTTCCAGGTAGTGGAGCGTATCGGCATTCCGCAGAGCAAGATGCGCCTGATCTGCAACCGGGTGGACAACCTCTACGGCGTGCGTCCGGCGGAGGTGGAGGCGCAACTCGGCCACCGCTTCTTCGCGCAGGCGCCTGAAGACGTGAAGACGGTAGCCACCTCGGTGAATCGCGGCGTGCCGTTCCTGTTGGCGCAGAAGAATGCCGGTGTGTCGCGCGCCATCAACACCCTCGCGCAGCGCCTCATCAGCGAGTTCGACCTACCGGCCACCGCTGCTGCGCAATCCCAGAACCGCTCACGCCGCGCGCTGCTCTGAAATCCTATCAGTGCGCTATACGACTCGATGCGGCGCCCAGTCGCGATCCCGATTCACCAGTAGCGGCGATGCTGGAGCCATCGTCAGTGGATGTCCGCCGCTGTGTGTGGGCGCCCGGC
>JBDTAI010000287.1:0-14091 GCA_039924685.1 Ktedonobacterales bacterium | reverse complement strand
TACAGTCCCGTACCCGGCCGACGCATCGATGGCGTTCGAGCTCGCGTCGTTGACGACGAAGAGTTCGTATCCTTCATCAACCAGCGCGACCTTGAGGTTCTTCTCGAGCGGCGGCGATGCGACTGCGTATCGCGCCCTCCTCGCGTCCTGAGCAGTTGCGGCGCATCCTCGACGGATTAGCGCGGCTGCTGCCCTACCAGGGCTTGCCGATGAGCCAGCTACTGGCCGCCGAACGCCAGGAACTCCCACTGGGCGCCACCGTGATCTATATCGGCGCCGAGACGGTGGTGGATGTGCCGACCATCGTCGCCCTGCGCCAACTGCACACTCGTGGCTACGTCGTTTCGCTGCTGCTGACGGAGCCTGACGACGCCGAACCCGCCGAGCCCGGCGCCCTCGCGACGGTGAGTGGCTCAACAGCGGAGGATGGACATGAGCGGCATGAGCTACATCTCTCGAATCTGCCGACACACTATCTCGGCGGGCGGCGCGAGTGGCAGGCACTTGTCACCGACGTGCTGGGAACCAACCAGCCGCGCAATGCGACAACGCCACTGAATGACGACATCCAAGCGCTGGAGCTGCGCCTGGTTACTACCACGGCCTACGCCCGCGCCACGACTGATACTGCTCATTCGACTAATACTGCCAATGCCGCCCATGCAGTGACTGCCGCTGATACCACCGACGACACAGGCGCAACCGGCGCTTCAGATGGCGGGAAAGGAGGGGCCAGAGATGAGCCAATCGAGCATACAGACGCCAACACGTCAGACGGGCGCCACCCACCGACAGACCAACCTGATCGCGCCGCGCGCGCGCTGGTTGTCCGCTGATACACTGGTCCCGGCGCTCGTCGCGGTGGCGTTGGTGCTGCTGGAGGCGCTGCCCGTGCAGGCCTGGCTGCTGGCGATGGGCGCCTATACTGGCGGTGGCGTCAGTCAGGCCGCGTTCCCGTTCTGGTGGACGCTTGCGCTGCTGGGCGCCTTCTGGCTGATCGGGCGCATCGGGCGCAACTGGCCGTTCATCGCGCCGCTCATGCTGGCGGTGCTGCTCGGCATTGGCGGGTTCCTGCTCAGCCTGCCGCTCTCGCCCAGCGCCTATGCGGCGGATGGCTCTGCATGGCAGCTTGCCCTGCGCGATGACCTCGCAACCGGCGCCCCGCATCTGGGCAACCTGTTGGCGCTTGCCGTATTGATCGCGTACCTCGGCTGGCGTGGTTTCAGTCGTGGATTGCGCAAGAGCGCCTATGAGGCGTCGCTGCGGCTCTTCATCGTCGGCATGGTTGCGCTGGTGATGGCGTTGCTGCTCGCGGCGGCGCTGCCCATCCATGTGCAGACGGCACTCGCCGCCGATCTGACACTGCTGCTGCTCATGGAGGTATTCGCCGGACTTGTCGGGCTGGCGCTGGCGAAGATGCAGGCGCTCCGCGAACGTATGAGTTTTAGCGGCGCCACGATGGTCGCCGCTGGCTATGATCGTCGCTGGCTGCTGATCGCACTCGGCCTTGCTGGTAGCCTGCTGGCGGTGACGCTGCTGATCAGCCTGCTCTTCAACTTCGACGCAAGCAGTGCTGCCGGGACGCAACTCGGCCTCGTCGGCGCCGCCATCACCAGCGCATGGAACTGGCTGATTCAAGTGGTAGCAGCAGTGATCCTCTGGATTTTCAACGCCATCGCCGCGCTCTTTGGATGGCATGGCAGCGGCGCCAAGCCACCGTCGTCACCAAACAAACCAAGCGGTGTCCAGCCACATCCCCAGGTGGGCCGTAGCACCACCAACCGCACTGTCAGCCTCACGGCGACAGCGATTATCCTGCTGGAAGGTACCCTCATCACGCTGACCGCACTATTTGGCGTGGGTCTGCTGATCTATGGCGTGCGAATGCTCTTCTTCCGAACCCGCAAGCCCGATCCGCAGCAGGAGGCGGATGAGGAACGCGAGTCGCTCGATATGCCAGGGTTGCTGGGCGCGCAAATGCGAGCGCTCTTTGCCAGTAAGCGTAAAGCGCATGCCAGCGCCGAAGACCCGCTGCCACGCGCAAGCATGCGCTGGCTCTACCGTGAGACACTACGGGCCGCCACTGCGACCACACTTGGCCGCGCCGCTCACGAGACGCCTGATGAATTCGCAGGGCGCCTCAACCTGGCAATCAGCAGCGGAACTGGCACAGCACACGGCGGGCAGGCGGAACTGGCGCGCGATCTTGCTGACATAACCGCCGCCTATGATCAGGCACGCTATGACGACCGCGAGCCAGAGCAACAGGCGCACACCGCCTTGCGTCAGCAAACCGAACGCATCGTACAGGCGCTACGCAACCAGAGCAGGCAGGAGCGCAAAGAGCAGCAGCGCGCGCTGGGCAAGCTGGGCAGACGCAAGCGTTGACCGCCACCCAGCGCATGGCATAGTGCGCTACTCGACAGAAGAGCGTACTGGGCCCGCCCGATTGTCTCACTGGTAAAAATAGAACATATGATCTATACTGCTGTCATCGGCGGTTGGGGCATCCTCTTACCGGCTGCGGGTGGCTGGGGAACCACTCCAATGCACGGACCCGTTCGCTGCTTGACCCGGCGCTGCACGCATCCTCGCGTGCGGTTCGGCGCGCATGTCCTCCATGCGCGTCGGCTGGGGAGTCGCGCCCTCTCACGGCTCTCCAGCGTCAACGCTCTCGGATATGTTGAGAACTCTCAGGCAAATGCTTGAGAGTTGCGGCGTTGTGACAGCATGCGTGCGTGTGTTCACTTGTGACGGGATGGCGCAGGTTGCAGGTTGTGCACGGATGCAGAGTGGCGCTACGTGCGATACTATGGGCTGACAACGACATAGTGACCAGCAAAGAGGAGCATTGCCGCCGATGAGCGCCACCACATCCCCCACGCCAGCCCTGCCGCGCTGGGATATGACGCCGATCTATTCCAGCCTCGACTCGCCAGCGTTCACCCAGGCATTCGCCCAAATTACCAGCGACCTCGACGACCTTACGGCGCTGTTCGGCGAGTTGCATATCGAGCGCCACGAGCCGGTTCCAGCGGACGCAGAGGGCGATGCAGTGATCATCCAGACGGCGGAGCGCGCCATCGAGCGGATGAACGCCGTCTTTGCGCACTATCGCACGGTGAGCGCCTATATCTCCAGCTTCGTGGCTACCAACTCGCGCGATACAGTAGCATTGGCGCGGCAGAGTGAGTTGCAGCGCCAGGGGGTGCGGCTGGGCCAGCTACGCACACGCTTCACCGCCTGGGTTGGTTCACTGGGCGGCGCAACGCTTGATCAGGTGATCGAGCAGTCAACGGTGGCGCGCGACCACGCCTTTATGCTGCGTGAGGCGCAGACACTAGCGGCGCATCAGATGTCGCCCGCCGAGGAGGCGCTGGCGGCGGAACTGGCGGTGAGCGGCGGCTCGGCCTGGGGCAAGCTGCACAGCATGCTGACCTCGCAACTCAGCCTCGATGTCACGCTCGACGGCAAGCCGCAGGAGCTGACGATGAGCATGGCGCGCAATCTGGCCTATGACACCGACCGTGAGCGGCGCCGCGCAGGCTACGAAGCTGAGCTTGCCTGCTGGGAGCGCAACGCCCTGCCAATTGCCGCCGCACTCAATGGCGTGAAGGGGCAGGTGGGAACGCTGACGCAGCGCCGCAACTGGCAGACGCCGCTCGACGCTGCGCTTTTTGATGCGCGCATAGATCGCGAGACGCTCGACGCGATGATGACGGCGGCGCATGAGTCCTTCCCTGACTTTCGCAGGTATCTGCGCGCCAAAGCCCGTGCGTTGGGGCTGCCCGCGCTGGCGTGGTACGACATCTTCGCGCCGGTTGGTGGCAGTGGTCATGCCTGGGCCTATGCCGATGGCGCCCAGTTCATCGTCGCGCGCTTTGGCGACTACTCGCAGAAGTTGGGCGACTTCGCGGCGCGGGCCTTCCGCGAGCGGTGGATTGACGCCGAGCCACGTCCCGGCAAAGCAGATGGCGCCTTCTGTATGCCGGTGCGGGCCGACGAGTCGCGGGTCCTCGCGAACTTCAAGCCGTCGTTCGGTGGGGTGAGCACGCTGGCGCACGAACTGGGGCATGCCTACCACAATCTGTGTATCGCCGGACGCACGATGCTCCAGCGCGAGACGCCGATGACGCTGGCCGAGACGGCCAGCATCTTCTGCGAGACGATTGTGCGCAACGCCGCCCTGCGCGATCTGGCGCCTGACGATTCGGCGGCACGCTTGGAGATACTTGAGGCGGCGCTTCAGGACGCCTGCCAGGTGGTGGTGGACATCACCAGTCGGTTCCTCTTCGAGCAGGGCGTCTTCGAGCGACGGGCGCAGCGCGAACTCTCGATTGACGAATTCAACTCACTGATGCTCGAGGCCCAGCGCGCAACCTATGGCGACGGGCTTGACCAGCAGCAATCGCATCCCTATATGTGGGCGGTGAAGTCGCACTACTACAGCGTGGGGCGCTCATTCTACAACTTCCCGTATATGTTTGGGCTGCTCTTTGGGTTGGGCCTCTACGCCCAATACCAGCAAAACCCCGACGCCTTCCGCGCCAACTACGATGATCTGCTGGCCTCGACTGGCGAGGCTGACGCCGCCACGCTGGCCGCGCGCTTCGGCTTCGATATTCGCACGCCGAACTTCTGGCGCAGCAGCCTGGACATCGTGCGCGCCGACATCGCTCACTTCGAGGAACTGGTGGGGTAGCAGACGTCGAGCAGCAGGAATCGCTGGTCATAGAGGTGGCGAACGCAATGCGTGTGCTCAGGGAGTGAACGCCGCTATGCATTGACCATCTCTTCACCGATCATTTCCTTGACAGCAGTGGTTGCTTTGTCTATTCTGTGTGTATTACCATTGGCGCGCCGCCTCACTGCTGAAGGATGTTACACACTATGTCTGCCCGCCATCTGCCGCACTCCCTCATCTCACAGACTGACCTATGCAACTGCACCGGACCCGCCGAGGTATTCGACCTGTTGCGCACGTTGCGCTATCCGGTGGAGCAGCGCCCGACGCTGACGCCGTTGGAGCCGGGCGACCTGCCAGAGACGCTACGTCTAGTGCACTATTGGGAATGTCAGGAGTGCGTTCGGCGATAGAGGTGACGGCATGCCCATCCAGCCGCAACCTGATAATGACAGGGTGATCTACGCTTTCATCGGCCAGAATATTCACGCGCTCGTCGTCCGCACCAATGGCACGGTCTATTGAATAGCTGCGATTACCTGCTCACGAGTAAGATGGGGATAATCGAGCAGAATATCCTAGATTGATTCCCCATCACTGATCTTTTCCAGAATGAGATCAACGCCGATACGTGTTCCAGCGATGGTAGGCTTGCCACCTAAGATAGCCGGGTCTCTGCTGATACCAGCTAGTTGTGAACGGTGTGACATAACGCTAGCTCCCTTTGATCAAAAGTCTGAAGCTGGCGCGCCCGGAGGGAATCGAACCCCCGACCCTCGCATCCGAAGTGCGATGCTCTGTCCGCTGAGCTACGGGCGCATATGACGAGAGACGTGCTGCTACGTCACGCCTATAAGAGTACACACCAAACGTGGCAAACGTCAAGCGGAGTGCGGCGCCGCGTTGGCGGGGGGTGACGCAGCTGGACTGTCCGACGCCACGGCAAACTCGGGTCGCTCGCGCGCCAGTTGACCTTTGCGGCGCAGGAAGAACCGCTCGACCAGTTGATACGACAGGTAGCTCACCACAAACACACCCACCAGTCGCAGGGGCAGCGAGAGCGGCGCGAACAGCGGAATGTCGGCGTGGATGATCGGCAGATGCCAGAGATAGAGGCTGAACGACATAAAGCCGAGAAAGCGCAGCAGCGGCGTTTCCAGCAGAGTGCGCAGCCAGCCGCCGCCCCAGAGCACGCCGAGCAGCAACGCCCCATATGCCAGCCCGGTGATCAGCGGGTAGAGGATGATGTCTGGCCCCCACACCAGGCCGGGTGTGAAGAGCGCTGCCGCCGCCGCATCGTCGAGAATGGAGAGTACGCCGAAGCCGACGCCCATCATCAGCAAGCCGTAGCCCAGGCGGCGCCGTAGCCCCTCGCCAAGTTGCTTGTGTTCGACGGACCAGACATAGAGTGCGCTGCACAGCATACCAACGGCAAAGATTTCGAGGTACTTGCCCTGCATGCCCATCGTGATCAACACGAACGTGCGCTGTATGCCACTCACCAGCGTATCACTGCTGGCGTTCATCGGCAGACCGATCATCAGCCACGCATCGAGGACACGCAGCAGTTCTATGCCAATGATCAGCGCGATTAGCCAGCCAATCAGCCGGGGCAGTGAACGCGACGCGCCCACCAGCCGCGCCAGCCCAAACGCGATCAGCGGCAGGAGTATGTAGAACTGCCACTCCACCGCCAGCGTCCAGAAGGGGCCATTGAGGTCGCGGTTGTAGAGCGGAAAGTCGTCGTGAATGAACAGCAAATGTACGCCGATATTCTGCCAGAGCGGACGGATCGGGCTGGGCGCGCGAAACGGCGCGACGATGAACAGGCACACGTAATAGGCAGGCAGAATGCGTAGCGCCCGCCGCTGATAGAACCCCCAGGTGGACGGGAACGACTTCCCATAGAGCATCGAGCGCGCATAGGGAAGAAACAGCAGAAATCCTGAGAGGACAAAGAACAGCGGCACACCCGACGCTAGATTGTACCAGATACCGCCTATCGCATGGCTGAACGGCGTGTACTCGAATTGCATATAGAGCAGTGTGTGAAACGCGACGATACTGAGCGCAGCCACCGCTCGCAAGCCATCCAGCGCCGCGATACCTTTTGGCGCATCGGCAAGCGGCCAGAGCCAGCGCCCAAACGCCTTCAATCCGGCGCCAGTCGCTGCCCGGCGTCTCGTCGCGCGCTGCACTGTATGCTGCCGCTGCTCTAGCGGCTGCTCAACTGTCTCTATCACGCCGTCGCTATACTGCGCCTCAGCCTGTTGACCCATCCCTCATCCTTCTGCTATGCAAACGCCCTGATGAAACGAGCCAGCGTAGCCCTGACAACCTGATACCTGCAACCTGGTACCTGCAACCTGCTACTTGCCGTTTTCAGCATTTGCCGCATCCGTTGTGCCGTCCGGCGTTCCATCCGGCGGCGCCTCCTCGCGATCACGTGCGCTCTCATCGGGATCGAGGTCTTCGGCCATCGGCAGCGGCGGAAGTGACTCCACTGCTGGTTGCCCATCGTCGTTCGCAACTGCTTCAGTGTCAGGTGGGGTCTCCGTTGGGCCAGTCGCCATCGAGGGAACGGCGCGGCTCATCGCCACGCTGCCACGCAGCATGCTGCGCCATGCGTCGCCCAGTCGTGGACGTAGCGCTGCCAGCCGCTCATGCGTCTGCGCCAGTGACGGCGCGCGGCGCTTGCGCTTCTTGCTCTGTCGCTCGTCGTCAGGCTCGTCGTCAGATCGCATATCAATCCACAGGTCGCGGGCATCGAGTGTCTGGCCAATCGCGCTCTGTGTCTGTTGCAGCAGATCAATCGTCTGGTTGAGCGTCACCAGCAGATCGCCCTCGGCAAGATCGATCCTGCGCAACAGGCCACTGAGCGTCATGCCGCGCGCCCAGTGCAGCGCCACGCTATGAAAGCTATCTATGATGCCTGGGCTCACCGCAAGCCCTTCGTTGTCCTCGAAGTCCTGCACGAAGCGCAGGGCGCGGTAGACAGCGCGCCGCGCCTGCAAGAGCGCCGGCGGCAATGAGAAGAGGTTGCGCAATGCCTTGTCATTGTCGAAGGTGAACCAGCTCATCACCTCGGCAAGCTCCGCCGGGCTGAGGTCGTCGAGCGCACCATTGAGGATCAACTCGGTCAGCACGATGCCTGCTGGATGGAAGATGGCGCGCAACAACCGTCCGCGCAGCGTCAGTTCGTCATCCTCGCCGATGTAGCCAAGCGCCCGCAACACATAGATCGTCGCGTTGAGTTCGGCGGCGGCCCCTTCACTCAACCCGAATGGCTGCTCCTGTTCGCCTTCACGACGGCGACGGGTGCGTCCACTGCGCGGCTCGTAATAGGCGCGCATAGCGCCGTCGCGTTGATTGCTCCGCCGCGTGGCTGCCCGCGACCACAACCTGCGCCGCTGATATTCGCGCAGGCTGGCCGCCACTGCCCGTTGCAGTCGCGCCACATCGCCCGACCGCCAGAGGTTCAGCACCGTGTTATAGCGCACGGTGAAGGCGCTTGTCACCGGCAGCAACGGCGCGGTGAGCGCGGCGAAGGCTGGCTCGAAGGCATCCCACGGCGAATAGGGGATGACGGCGGCGCCCTGCTCATCCATGCCACGCCGCCCGGCGCGACCGGTCAACTGCTGGTACTCATTGGGCGTCATCAGGCGCATCTGCACGCCATCGAACTTGCTCAGGCTGCCCAATACCACGCTACGGGCAGGCATGTTGACACCAAGCGCCAGCGTATCGGTGGCAAACACGGCGCGCAGTTCGCCGCGCGCAAACAGAGTCTCCACCATCACCTTCAGGCCAGGCAACAGTCCCGCATGGTGGTAGCCGATGCCGCGTGGCAACAGCGCGGTCAGCGTCTGCACCTGCTCGAGTCGCCGGTCTTCGACTGGCAGCTTTTGCACCCACTGCTGCACCTCGTCATTCAGCCGGATGCGCTGCTCCGGCGTGACGAGCAGATGCCCCACAGTTCCCTGTGCTGCCTGTTCCACTGCACGCCGTCCCGGCAGAAAGTAGATGCAGGGCAGCAGATCGGCCTTGCGCAGCGCGGTGAGTACCTCCGAGGGTTGCGGCGTCGGGCGCTCCTGTGGTTGCTCCTGCTCTTCCTCGCGTTGCGCCGACCCAGTGCGAGACCCAGACAGTTCCCCGCCCTCATCCTCTGGATCATAGTAGCTGTAGCGGCGGGCGCGCTGACGCATACGGGCGATCTTCGCCTCGCCGCCGATGCCGGGGAAGTGCGCTATCCGCTGGCCGATGGGGTCCTGCGCCAGATGCAGCACGTTGTCGAGGAAGTAGTAGTGCTCGATGGGAACGGCGCGCTCGTCATGATAGACCAGCGCCATCGGGCCGTGGACCTCTTCGATCCAGCGGCGCAACTCGTCAGCGTTGCTCACCGTGGCCGAGAGACCGACGAAGGTGACATGCGGTGGCGAGTGGATGATCGCCTCCTCCCACACTGGTCCCCGTTCAGGATCGTTGAGAAAGTGCAGTTCATCGAAGATCACGCAGCCGACACTGGATAGCTCTTCGTCGAGGCGCGCCCGCCGCGCCAGTTCGACAATATCGGCGGCTTCGGGTAGAGTGTCAGCAGGGTCGGGTGCGCCGTTTCGCTGGGCTACGCCGCGCAGCATCTCATCGGCTTCGTCGTGCGGCGCCGTTCCCAATTGGCGAGCGACACGGCTGCCCTCCAACAGCATATTGCGATAGATCTCGGTGGTCATGACGACAATCGGCGCAGCGGCGTTCTCCACGATGTCGCCGGTAAGCAGCCCTACCGCGTCGGCGCCATAGAGCGCGCGTAGGTCACGGAACTTCTGGTTGGAGAGCGCTTTGATCGGCGCGGTATAGATGGCGCGCAGCCCCGCCTCACGTGTCTGCCAGATAGCATACTCCGCCACAACCGTTTTGCCTGTGCCTGTGGGCGCGGCCACCAGCACGGAGCGCCCCCCCGCCAGATGGCGGATCGCCTCCATCTGGAAGAGATCGAGCGGATAGGGTTGCGCCGCCACGAAAGCTGCGATGGTCGCCTCACGCGCAGGCGTCAGCGTGGGCGGCTCGTCATGCTCGTTTGATATGATCTCTGGCCGTTGCGGACGTGACAACCGTGACAGATGTGGCGGTTGCTGATACTGATATTGTTGTGGGCCGCGAGGCGTCGTGCGGGCGTTGGCGCTACCTGGCATGCCAGGCACATTGGGGGCGCGACGTGTGTGGGGCGCTGCCCCTGGTATGCGCCGCTGATCACCGCCGAGCCGGAAGTTTTCACCTCTGGCGCCACGTCGTGATGGCTCCGAACTGTGGGATGTGGTTGGTCGTGCAGTATCTGGCGCCACCTCGTTGCTGGGGGGCGTCACGGTGACACGCGCCGGCAGCCGCCGCCCGCTGACGCCACGCTCACGCGCGCTTGCCCGCGTGGCGCCACGTCGGCTGGGGCGCTCTGAGGCGTCAGATGCGCCAGATGCAGTAGCCAGATCGCTGGCGGCGCCTGGATCACCACCTGGATCACCGTTGATAGTGCTGGCGTCAGGCATATTGACGCCGCTGCGGCCTATGCGGTCTGTATCGTCAGGTTGCGCACCCGCCCGCGCTGCTTTCTTCGTCACGTTTATCCATCACTTGTGTGTCGTGAGTCTGTATGTGTGTGTCTAGCGTAGGGCTGTATCAGCGCCCACATCTGCCAGGCCGTTTGCCGCCGCAGCAGGAGCAAAGATGCGTACCGGCTGCGGCGCCACACGCACCAGTGTGGGTGTGTGCGCACGTATCTCGCCATCGAGCGTCACATCCACCGCGTCTGGTGTTTCAATGATCGCCGCCTGTGCTTTGTAGCGATAGATGCCAGGAAGCGACAACGCCTCTTCGACTTGCGCTTCGGCGCGCGCCGTCTGTTCAACCACCTCCGGCGTGGGCGCCTGCCCCGCGTAGCGGCGAAACTGCTCACTCAGTCCACCGAGCGCCGCCACTGCCAGTTCGACGGAGTGCTGCAAGCGCGCCGGTTCCAGCGCCTCGATCACCACGATGTCGAGCAGGCGATCATCGGAGCGCACCGCCGGCAGCCGCAATTCGAGCGCGCCGCCAAAGACCGGCAAATTCACCACAGCGATCTGTGCGGCATGGCACGTGATTACCCGCACACCTCTGGCATCCAGCAGCCGCAGCGTCACTGGCGTCGGACGTAGCGTCCTGACAGCCTCCAGCGCAGAGGCGGCATATGTGAAGCGGCCAAACCGCTCACGCCGCGCCACATCCGTCGCCAAACGGGCAAACTCGACATTCAGCCCCAACGTCAGCGCGTGCAAGAAGTAAACCCCCTGCTCCGGCTTGGGCTGGTTCTTGTCCTGCCGATGACCAAACACCCGTTGGAACGCCCGTGTCAGTTCATGGATGTAGTCATGGAGATTGAAGTGATGCGCTTCGCTGCTCTGTTGCGCGCTCGCCGCTGCTTCTACACTGAATGCGCCCGGCGCGGTCAGCGCAGGTAGCGCCTGCCCGGCGTCCACAGCAACGGTAGCGCCCTGAGCAATCACTTCGGCGGCGGCCTGAACGTTCAGTGGGATATGCAGCGCGCGCGCAACATCGTTAGCGGTGCCATATGGCAGAATGCCCAGCGGCAAACCGGCGCCAGCGGCATGGGTGGCGACGGCGCCAACCGTACCATCACCACCTGCGGCGATGGCGGCGACATAGCCCGCCGCGCGCCAGCGGTTGCCTTGCGGTCGCTCATCGTCGAGGTCAGTGACGGCGATCACCTCACCGATGGCGACGCCCGCCAGCGCCAGCGCCTCCGCAGGCGCAAGTCGCCCGTTGACGTTGCCTGCATGGGGGCTGATGATCAGCGCCACCGGCCCACGCATCGGTTCAGATGCAGACGATGAAGGCGCCTGCTCTGCGCCGCGTTCCACACACTGCTCCCAGCCGATTTGCGTTCACGTCCACAATCTCTTCGATCTTCCGATCCATTGTAGCACATGCGCATGTGACGGCTGGTTGCCCCGCGTGACGAATGGTGGAGCAGCCAGATGATCAGCCAGGTGATGTTGACGAAATCAGTGTTTCAGGATGCGCAGCAGGATGATGCTCAACTCGAAGAGGATGGTGAAGGCGACGCCGATGATCACCGGGCTATAGGGGTCGGCGCCGGGTGTGATGAAGCAGGAGAGCAGCCACAGACCGAAGAGGATGTACATGCGTTTCGCGCGTAGTACCCTGCTGTTGACGATTCCGACGACGCCCAGGCAGGTGATCACCAGTGGCAATTCGAAGACAATGCCGAAGGCCAGCAGGAAGTACGCGACGAATGTGAAGTAGCTGTCAGCCGTCAGCAGCATCTGGAAGCGGTCGGAGCCGAAGGAGATCAGCCAGTCTACAGGATAGCGCAGCACGATGAAGCCAGTGGCGAGACCGGCGATAAAGAGGCCAACGCCCAGCAGTGTGAAGGGCAACGCATAGCGACGTTCGCGTGCAGTCAGCGCAGGCGCGATGAAGCCCCACACCTGATAGAGAATGATCGGCGCGGCGAGCGCTATGCCGACGGCCAGTGAGACCTCGATGGCGATCAAGAACGATTCGCCGATGCCGGTGACGACAAGCCTGGGTCCCTGCCCGGCGACCGGATGCCCGCCCGGTTGAACAATCTTGTCAACAGCGGCGGGCAGTGGCGAGAGCAGGAAGGAGAAAATCTGCTCCCAGAAGATGAAGCTGACGATGGAGAGTACGGCGACGGCAATGGCAGCGACAAAGATGCGGCGACGCAGCTCTTCGAGATGCTCCACCAGGGTCATCGTCGCGCCTACGATCCCTTCTCCCTCCGGCTCGTTGTCGGCCACAGGCGTGATCAGCTGTGGACCAGTCTCCCGCGCGCTATCTACCGCCATCGCCGTTCTCCTCGTGTGTCGCGGTGTGTTGCTATGTTCTCGCGTATAGTCAGCTTGCGTCTGGTGTGCTTGTCGGGCCTACCCGGCGGATGCTATTCAGCAATCGCTTCGCTCATGGTAACGCTGGGCGCCTCTACGCTGGAAGCCTCACTCGCCGCCTGCTCACGCTGAGACACGGCGGCATCGGCCAGTGGCGTCGCAGGTGTCGCTGCGTCGGCGCCGGGGAGCGTGGCGGTCGCGGGTTGCGCACCTGTCGGCTCAGGTTCCTCGATATGACGCATCGAGTTCTGGAACTCACGGATGGTCTTGCCGACCGCAGCGCCCATCTCTGGCAGACGTTTAGGGCCAAAGAACAAAACGCCGAGCAGAACGAGTGGCAACAATTCGTACCAGTGGAAACCCATGTTCTTCCTCCTATGCTGACAATGACTGCCAGATGCTGCGCATCGCGTGATGTGCTAGCTGGCGTCCTCCATGCTGACTGTCATCTGTGATGTTACGACCAAGAATATCTACCCATGTGATGTGACGCCGGATCACTTCGGTCTCTGCGCGTTATAGGTCATTATACGCCGCCATGTGATCATATGCCATCGGGCGTCACCATAACACGCCACGAACACACCACGAACACACGCAATCAACATGCTGGGAAGTGAGCAGGCAGGTCGCCTGTGATCCGCTAGCATCCACTACCCGTATCAAACGGGTAGCGGCTCTGACAGATCACAGGTTTCACACCAATGGCGATAGTGCCTGGCGGCGGTGCAACGCCTGGCCCGATTGCTTCCCATCCCTGAACGAATGTGGTAGAATGAGGTGTGAGCATAGCGCCCGACTCGTCCGGAGTCTGACAGACATGCTCTTCGCAGCATGACGGTTTCCCCACCGTCACGGGAGTAACAGAGACACATGAAGGCCGGAATCCATCCGAAGTATGTCAATGCCGAGGTGACATGCGCCTGTGGCAACAAATTTACCGTCGGTAGCACCAAGCCGCAATTGCGCGTGGATGTGTGTTCCAAGTGTCACCCGTTCTATACCGGGCAGCAGCGCATCCTTGATACCGCCGGTCGCGTGGAACGCTTCCGCAGGCGTTTCAATATGCCCGAAGAGACGCAGGCCTAGCGCGCAACATCAGAAATGCGTCGGCGCGCGGCAGGCGATAGTCCAGGCAAAAACCATAGCAGTCTAAGCAGGCGCGGGCGTGTTTTTCGTCCGCGCCTCGACGTATCAGCGACGTACCAGACGTACCAGACGTACCAGACGTATCCGATGCGGGCGCTCGACGTATACGCGCTCTCATCTGTGTCTCAGGTAGCTCAGGTATGCTGGCTGCGCTGCTGGTGGCCCAGCGCATGAGATGAGTCGTCAGGGGTAGGGCAGCGCTGGACACTGATGACTCGTGAATCGCGTGAATCGCGTGAATCGAATGAGGGAGACATGGACTGATGAAAGGAAGTGGACGTCCGCGGACCGTCTTGTTTCTCATCTCTGACACCGGCGCCGGGCACCGCAGCGCCGCCAATG
>JBDTAI010000286.1:0-2874 GCA_039924685.1 Ktedonobacterales bacterium | reverse complement strand
TGGTGTCGAGCCGCCGCGAGAAGCCACGCAGTTTGCTGAGCGACACTGCGGCAATCTGTATGCTGCGCGGTGTCGAACCCTGCCGCTGCTCCGGAGCGTTCGCTGACGTTGCTGACGTTGCTGGCATGCGTTGCGGGTGGGCCAGCGCATCCACCAGATAGGGGAGCGCCACCAGCGGCCAGAGCGGCACGAAGCGCACATAGTTCAGCGCCAGCGCCGACCATAGCCCACACATCACCAGCGCCAGTGGCTCCGGCCCATAGCCGCCTGACGCCACACCGATCTTTCCGGCCCCGCTACCTGCTCCACTGTTCGCTCCACTGCGGCGCTGCGACCAGAGCCAGACGGCGACCAGCGCGATCAGCAGCGCCAGAAAGACACGGTCGCTGAACTGGTGGAAGTCGGGCGACTGATATTCCTGGGTATAGAGCGAGATTAGCGGATTGCGCATGAACGTGACAATATGCAGTGGCAGGCCGATGCCCCAGGGTGTGCAGAGCGTCGCCAGCAGCGATCCCACCAGCGCTAGCGACATATGGCGCGGGTTGGCCCTCGTTGCGGATGCTACGCTGCCCGGCAGCAACGGCGCCACCCACGCAAGCAGCGTTGCCGCGCCAAGCAGCGCGAAGCCGCCGAGGAAGCCCGCATGCAGATTGGCCCAGAGCGCCGTCGCCAGCGGAAACAGCCAGAGGCGGCGCCGGTCGCCATCATGCCAGTAGCGCCAGAGCCACTCGCCCCACCAGAGCGTCAGTGGCAACGAGAAGAGTTGGGCGCGGGCAGACCAGATCATCGAGACCAGCGCCGTCGCCGCTAGTGTCAGCGCAACCGCCAGCAGCAGCGATGCGCCGTGTCGGCGCAGGATAGCATACAGACTGGCAAGCGTGAAGGCGATCAGCAGCGCCGCCAGCGCGACGACTCCGTTGAGGCCGCCGAGGCGCCAGACCAGCGCATACGCCACCTGCGCCAGCCACTCCCATTGCACGGTCGGCTGCCCCAGCATGCCACTGAGCAGCGGCTCGGTGCGCGGCAAACCACGTGTCAGCGTGATCACGCCCAGTCGCAGCGTCCAGCCCGCGTCACCGTCGCTGCCGAGCGCGCGTCCCTGAAAGTAGAGCAGGCCGCCCAGCAGCACACAAGCGAAGAGCATATCGCCTGCCGAGGGGATTAGCCACGCCACGACGCGTTCCGCTGCGGTGAGCGAAGCTGCGGGCGCCACCTGCGCTGGTTGCTGGCGGGCGTCTGTTGCGCTCTTGACCGCTGACCTCACCGACTCCTCCACCCATCACTACTCATCACTACCCATCGTTGCCCATAGCTACCATCACTGCCCATCACTGAACCGCGCCATGCGCCGCTACGAACCGCTAGTATTGCGTCGGCCAGGCTTCCCGCGCCATAATACTCTGAAGACACGGTTTCGCGCCATATTTGCGACGAATACCCCATAGTTTCATGGCAACTACGCATAACTGCATGTGTATGGCATGTGCGAGGAGGCATCACCTGTGAATCTTTCACGACTCTTCGGGCGCGAACCCGATCCGGCGACACAAGAGAAACTCCCTGATGGCAAGGACCGTTTGCCACAGGGGCAATATCTTACCAAAAAGTGGCCAGTGTTGACCTATGAGCCGACACCACGCTTTGACCCGGAGAAGTATTGCTTCAAGGTCTGGGGCGCTGTCGAGCAGCCGATTGAGTTGAACTGGCAGGAGCTGCTGGCGCTGCCGCGTGTGCAGTTGACGGCGGACTTCCACTGCGTGACGACGTGGAGCCGCTATGACAACGCCTGGGAAGGTGTGGCGGCGCGCGATATTTTGCAGCGTGTCAGGCCGACGCCAGCGGCGAAGTATGTCACGGCCCACTCCTTCACCAGCTACACCACCAACATGCCACTCGCCGACTTCGACGACGACGATGTGTTGATTGCCTTCAGGCACGACGGCGAAGACCTGGAAGGCGAGCACGGCGGGCCGGTGCGGCTGATCGTGCCGAAGCTCTATGCCTACAAGAGCGCCAAGTGGTTGAGCGGCCTCGAGTTCATGGAGAAAGATCGTCCCGGCTTCTGGGAGGTGCGCGGCTACCACAACCACGCCGATCCCTGGCAGGAAGAGCGTTACTGGTAGCGCCTGTCAAACAACATCTATCTGCCCGACCCGGCGGGCGCTGTGAGCGTGAGCGCCGCCATCTGCTGGCCGCTCTGATAGGCCTGGAGCGCGCCGCCCTCACCGGCAATGGCGTCTGTACGGCCATCGCCGTTGGCGTCCACGCCAGCGTAGAGCTTGGCGGTGAGCAGCGCGACTGATTGCAGGGTCGCGCTATCGGTGGGATGGGCGAGCAGCGCACGGCTCTGGCTGATCAGTTGCAGCGCCCACTGCTGCACATTGGCGATGCAGATGTCCACCTTACCGGCGTAGAGGCGGATGATTGCTGTGGCGTCCGATTGACTGGCGGCCAGCGAGGCATGCGCGGCGGCGTCGCTCAGATAGCCGGTCTTGCTCTGGTAGTTGGAACTGGCGCCTGCGTCGGGTGGCGTCAGCAGGCCGAACGTGTCACCAGTCGCGGTCACGCCGAGCGCAGCGCATTGTGCGCCAAGCGGATGGCTATCCGCTCCCTGTGCGCCTTCCGCGATGTCGAGGATGCTCTGTGCCAGGCATGACACATCCGCACTCGTGTTCGCCGCTGACGCGAGCGTGTGTCCCTGGGTGGCCAGCAGGCTTGCCTGACTGAGCAGGCCCACCAGCAAGCCCGCCTTGTTGGGGGTGGTAGGAAAGCTGACCAGTAGGTGACGGATGTGGATGAATGCCTGCGGCGGAAAAGCTGCGCTGACGAGAATGGAACCCAGCGGAACCGCAGTCGTGCTATGTTCCTGAG
>JBDTAI010000285.1:0-4001 GCA_039924685.1 Ktedonobacterales bacterium | reverse complement strand
GCCCGTTGACCGGCCAGTAGGTGTCGCGATACGCCGCGCGCGCGCCCCCGGATGCGATGACCCACGAGCCGCCACGCAGCGCGCTATTCTCAGTGGAATTGGCGTCCTCACGACCATCATGCTCCCTGTAAGGATACGGCTTGTACAGGCTGCTGGTCCACTCCCACATATTGCCCGCCATATCCTGCGCGCCACAGGGGCTGGCGCCGCTGGGGTAGCTGCCGACCGGCGTGGTGGTCCCGATGCCGCTTTCGCGGGTGTTGCAGCGCGCTTTGTCGAATCCGCCTTCCCACGGATAGAGACGACTGAGGCCACGCCCAGTGTTCCCTTTGGGGTCCCATCTGGCCGCTTTCTCCCACTGCGCCTCGCTGGGCAGTCGCCACGGCTGGCTCGTCGCCTTCGCCAGCCAGCGCGCAGAGGCCATCGCATCCTGCCAACTGACGCAGACGACGGGATGGGTGGGATGTGTCTGCTGCTGCGCCCAGGTCACGCCGCCGAACTCAGGTGGTTCGCGCACCGCTTTGGCGCGCACGGCGCAGGCATACTCGGCCACCGTCACAGGGTGCTGGCCGATGCGAAACGCGCCAACCTCTATCGGGTAGGGCGGCGTCTCGTCGTCAAAGGCTTTGGGGTCGCGCGCCTTGTCACTGCCCATCTCGAAGACGCCACCCGCCACAAAGCACAGCGGCGGCAGGATCAGCTCGACGCCCTTCACCTCATAGCCGCGAAAGCCGAGGTTGTAGAGCGCCATCGGCGTGAGGTACGGCGCCGGCTTGGCGTCCACCGGCGCTGGCGCGGGGCCGATGGTCTCCACTGGCGGTGGCGGGGGCGGCGGATCGCCACCGACCAGCACGAGCGCGGCAGCGATCTCGTCGGCGATCTGCTCGTCGCTCATGCCCACGCCGTCAATCCAGAACAAGTCCAGCACCTTCGCCCAGTTCGATTCCTCCGCATCGGGTTTGATCGTCACCGGCTCCAGCCGCACTGGCAGGATCAGCCGCCGCTGACCACCGACGATCCGCAGGTCGGGATTGAGGCTGAAGGCGAGATACTGGTTGAGTTCTTTCGCTACCCAGGGCGAGGCATCCGAGGTCGGCGTCACCATCAGCACGAATGCCTGCCGTTGCCGAAGCTCGCGGGTGATGTCCGTGGAGAGCGCATGCCCACGTTGCAGGTTAGTGAGATCAATCCACAGTTTGATATGCTTCGACGCCAACAGTGCGGCAATGTGGGCGCACTGTGTGTTGTCGGCATGGGCATGGCTGATGAAGGTGGTGCGATAGGTGGGCATGGCGGCGTTCCCCCTCCCGATTCCCCAATCACGGGCGCAGCGCGGCGCTCGCCTGAGTAATGTTGGGTGTAGTATAGCCCAGCCATGTAGCCAGGATCAATTGAGGGTAGAGAGTTCGGCACACCAACACCTGTAGGGTGTCCGGTGGAATTGCCCCGTGCCGCATCGTGAGGCAAGAATGGTGACAGATGGCAGCAACCGGCAGGCGGCTAAAGCCGCGCCTGAAGTCCCCTGGCGGGGCGCAAGGTGGGCCGTCTGCACGGCCTGCCAGATGAATATGGTGGCAGATGGCAAACGATGCGGCAATTGCAACCGGTGCGCGGGCGTAACCCCACCGGAGGTGGCCCCTACAATATCCACGCGGAGACGATGCCCGTTCCCAGCCCGCGCAGGCAAGGCTCTTGCGTCGGCCTGTGGGCCGACTTCAGGCGCGGCTTCAGCCGCTGGCCGGGCCTCGCCACGCGCCGCTGCCTCACGATCACGTCGCTACCCGCTATAACCCCTGGCCTCATGGTGCTGCTCTACTTCAAGCCCTGAGCCTCGTCTATTACCGCTGTAGGGACGTCCGGTGGACGCCCACGTATCCCGTTCGACTGTGCAATCGTCCTGCTATCTTCAACTCCCCGCTGGCAGGAAAGGTTGATCGCCGAAGTCGCCGCCGAGAATGCCGCTGGCGGGCGCGCCGAGCCAGCGATCAAGCACTGTGGCATAGATCGAGCGGAAATCGGTAGTATGGACGAGGTTGCCGTAGTTATCGAGGCTGCTGAGATTGGGCGGTTCGCCATAGATGCCGCCCTGCACCGCATCGCCCAGGATGAAGAGCGGCGCCGCCGTGCCGTGATCGGTTCCCGACCCACCATTCTCCTCCACGCGACGGCCAAACTCCGACCAGGTCATCACCACCACATCCTGCGCCGCGTTGTGATCGGCGAGGTCGGTGTAGAATGCGCTCAAGCCATCGGCGAGGTCTTTGAGCAGCGCCGTTTGGGTGTCGGCCTGCGCCACATGCGTATCGAAGCCGCCCAGCGTCACATAGCCCACGCGCAGCCCAAGCCCCTGCACAATCGCCTCGGCCAGTACCTGCAACCCCTTCGCAAAACTGGAGGTGGGGTACTTGGCGTTAGCTGATGGCTGATACTGCGTCGTCGCCGTTTGCAGCAGCTTCGAGCCGTTCACCGCCTGTTGCGCCGTCATATCCAGCAGCGCAGCATAGGGCGCCGACTGCGGATAGGTGTTGTAGAGCTTGAGCAACGCCTGGATGCGCGCATCGGCGGCTGAAATCTCCTGCCCTTGCGCGGCTGGATCGGAGTTGACCTGATACGATTGCGGCGAGGCCACCACCGGCACACTGGCGCGGATCGATTGCAGCGCCTGCGGCAGTTGCGTTCCCACTGCCAGCGACTGGAAGGGATGCCCCTGGCTATCTACCAGTCCGGCGACGTATTTGCCCAGCCAGCCTTGCGCGCCCTGGCCGGAGAGATCGAGCGTCTGCCAGATGTCCATCGAGGCGAAGTGCGAGAGGTTGGGGTTGGGATAGCCTACGCCCTCCACAACTGCCAGCTTGTTTGCGCTCCACAGCGAGTGCAGCGATTGCAGCGAGGGGTGCATGCCCAGCCGGTCGTTGAGCGTGATCACCTGGCTCTGGGGGATGGCGAGCGTTGGTCGCGCCTGATAATACGCGCTGTCGGTGTAGGGGACGATGGTGTTGAGGCCATCGTTGCCACCCGCCATCTGCACCACAATCAGCGTGCGGCCCTGTGCCACCTGCGCCCAGGTCGAGCCTTCCTGCGCGGCGTTGCTGGCGGCGCGCACGGCACGCGCAAAGATCGACGGCATAATCATCCCCGCGCTGACGGCCAGCAGACCATCGCGGATCATCGCGCGGCGTGTGAGGTTGAATGGCATCGTGGTATCCCTCCTGGTGGTATCCTCCGCAAAGTCCTCAGTTCATCTGATATTCGGGCAGCGAGTGCAGCAGGTAGAGCATGTTGCGCAGCGCCGAGGCCGAGAGTTTGGCGCCACCAGTCAGCGTGAAGCTCGGTCCGTTGTCGCTCTGATCGAGCGCCTGAGTGAGCATCGCTTCGCGGTCGCCGGGAAGCTGGCCGTCGAGCAGCGCCGCAGTGAAGTAGCGCGCGACATCCTGTGGTGTGTGCAACTGCTGGCTGGCGAGCAGGTGTTGCAGCAGCGAGTTCTGCGCGGCGCCACTGGCGCCCGACCGTTTGCCTTTGCCCGACCCTTGCAGCGACATACCAGATGCGGCGACCAGCAGTTCGTTGATGAAGTTGACGCGGGTGAGCCACGCCTGGGTAGACATCCACGCGCCGCTCACCTTGTCGCCATCCCAGCCCGCCACGTTGGGTGGATCGAAGAGCGTCTGGCCCATCTCAACCATAGCGACGTTCAGGAAGTTGAGCGCCTGCGGCTGGGGCGCTGGCACGGCAAGCCCGCGCACTGCCCCCACCACAAACTCCGCCGGACTCTTCACCCGCGCCCGATAGGTTTGCGTACTGAAGAAGGCAGATGAGGTCAAGAGCGCCTTCATCATCGCCGCGATGCTGTGGTCCTGCTGATTGTAGGCGTCCACCAGTGGCTTGAGGTCGCTGCTGCTGGGCGAATCGTGAACGAAGAACGTCCAGAGGCGCCCAGCGAGGTGTGGGCCTGTGGAGGGATGAGCGCAGATGAGCTTGATGGCGTCGTCGGACGACAGATT
>JBDTAI010000284.1:0-9185 GCA_039924685.1 Ktedonobacterales bacterium | reverse complement strand
CGACGTGTCGCCGCGTTTGAGCGACATCAAGCCCTTGCGTGAGAGTGGTGGCAAACATCCAGCAGTGGATGGCAATCCGAAGGTGCCAACCGGAAAAGGCAGCACGGATGGCGCGCTGCAAACCACGGTCGGCCCGAAGGTGAGTGTTACGGCGGGTCTGAAGTTCGCGGGTGTTGGCAATGGCGACTATGGCTTTGCGCCCAACGCCGCGCCACCTGACACTAACGGCGCAGTCGGCGCCACCCAATATGTGCAGTGGGTCAACGAGTCGTTCGCCGTCTTCAACAAGAGCACCGGCGCGCTCGCATACGGTCCTGCCGCTGGCAACACGCTCTGGTCCGGTTTCGGCGGCGGCTGCCAGGCCAACAATGATGGCGATCCGGTCGTGCAGTACGACAAAGCCGCCAATCGCTGGGTTCTCTCGCAATTCTCCGTCAGCACCACGCCCTATCTGCAATGTGTCGCGGTCTCCACTACGTCAGACGCCACCGGCACATGGTTTCGCTATTCCTTCACCCAGCCGAACTTTGACGACTACCCCAAGATGGGCGTCTGGCCCGATGGCTACTACCAGTCGTTCAACATGTTCAATGGCAACACGTTCGTCGGCGCCCGCGCCTGCGCCTTCAACCGCAGCGCGATGCTGACCGGCGCCGCCAGCGCCGCGCAGGTCTGTTTCCAGCTGAGTTCCTCCTTCGGCGGCCTGCTGCCTTCGGACCTCGATGGAACCACCGCCCCGCCTGCGGGTGAGCCGAACTACTATGTCAACTTCGGCACGAATTCGCTCAACGTCTGGAAGTTTCATGTGGACTTCACGACACCCAGCAATTCGACCTTCAGTGGGCCAACCAACATCGCCGTCGCGTCATTCACTGCGGCGTGCCGTGGTGGTGGGACGTGCATCCCGCAACCCAGCACGCACAACCAACTGGATTCGCTGGCTGACCGGCTGATGTTCCGTCTGGCCTATCGCAACTTCGGCAGCTACGCCTCGATGGTCGTCAACCAGTCAGTAACGGCTGGGACCAGTGTTGGTGTACGCTGGTACGAACTGCGCATCACCAGCGGCACGGTCTCGGTCCATCAGCAAAGCACGTTCGCGCCAAACTCGAACTATCGCTGGATGGGAAGTATCGCTATGGATAAGGTCGGCGACATTGCGCTGGGCTATAGCGAGTCGAGCAAGAGCCTCCATCCCAGCATCGCCTATACGGGCCGCACGCCAACGGATCCGCTGAATACGATGGAGAGCGAAAACCTCTTCCTCACCGGCGGTGGTTCGCAGACCGGCAGCCTGCATCGTTGGGGTGACTATAGCGATATGACAGTCGACCCCGTGGACGACTGCACCTTCTGGTACACCAACGAGTACCTGAAGACGACCGGGTCGTTCAACTGGAGCACGGAGATCATTTCCTTCAAGTTCCCCGGCTGCTAGCTGCGCGTACCTTGCAGCGGCATCGCGGAACAACGCAGGCCACCTTGCGAGCCTGATAGCCAGTGACCTGATCACTCAGGTGGCTGGCTATTTTCGTTGACTCACCGCCGCCACTTCAATCACCTGTGCCGCATTGTAGGGGATAGGGGAATAAGGAGATGCCCGGGGAGATGGGTGGCGGAATGAGACGTGTATCATTGTAGGGGTGTCTGGTGGGCGCCCGCATGCCTGTGAGGCGGTGATCAGATCGCCGATTGGCGCGTGCGTGACGTTTGATAGATGAGCACAAGGCTCCCCACGAGGGGCTATCGTCGGCAAAGGGATCATGCGCTGGCGTCCCTTTAGTCGCCATCTGTTTGCGCGCCGCTACAATGCGTGTAGCTGGGGCAGAAGGGTTGCCGACCGTGAAGGCATGTCCTCACAAATGCTCGGCAGCGGCGGATGGCGCGTTCGCAGCCCCATCCGCTAGCCCGCATGGAAGGCAGAGATGAGACTGGCACAGGCTTCGAGGTTGTCAAGCCACGGCTCGTGACCACCCGAAACGACCTCGAAACGGCCGTGCGGCAGCAGCGCCGCCCTGGCTTTCGCCTCTCCAATCGGCTGAATTGTGTCATGGTCGCCCCAGAGCACGAGCGCTGGCTGGGTGAGGCGCTGTAGCTCGGCGTCCGAGAGCGCGTACCGGCGGGGTTCGGCGTCCGCCCCGCGGTACATCTCCCGGAGATAGCTTGAAACCGTCTTTGAGTACCCCGCGTGATGGGTGGCGCGGTAGGTCGCGCGCACGAGGTCCGGGTGGGCACGCACCGCATCAGACCCCATGGTACCCGCCAGGATAGTACGATACGCGGGCGGCGGCTGCGGCAACAAGAGGAGCAACGTCCCGACACCAGGACGCGCCAAGAGGCGCATGCTGTCGAGCCGGGCGCCGAAGGCGACAGCAGGAGTCCCGATAGCGACGACCGAGTGGACACGAGTCGGCGCGTCAAGCGCTAGCCAGAGCGCTTGCATGGCGCCTTGCGAGTGCCCGATGAGACGCACGCGCTCGATCCCCAGCGCATCCAGACAACTGGTCAGCATGTCCTTATACCACGCCCGCAGGTCGAGGCCGTTGAAGTTTACTGCATCTGCCGCAGCGTGACCTGGCGCGTCCAGCATGAGGCTACGCACGCCCGCGAGCCGACCTACGAGCGGCGCCCAGTGCGCGACGCAGTGGCTGAAGCCGTGCAGGAACACCACCGGCTCCCCGACGCCGACCTCCACCACGCGCAGTCGCAGAGGTGGCTGTGCGAGCGCGAGCGTGTGACTGGCTGGGGACAGCTCGTACTCGCCGAAGACACGCGCCTCGGCTTCAATATAACCCGAATTCGTTGGCATTTCGCTCATCTCCTGCTCACCAAGGGATCGAGAGCGCCGACCAAGCCACCGCCGGAAGCGCCTGATGAAGCGCGGCGAGCGAGCCACCTGTCCGGTACTCAATGACCTGTCGCGCCCGCTCGACGGGCATGATCTCTCATGTGCCTACCAGTACATCCGCCGAGACGAAACCGATCTGAGTTCATGTGTCGGGGGATCGGACAATGGCCCTGACAATGAGTTCGGTCACCTGTCGCCGATAGTCCTCGATCTCTCCAGCCCGCTCGATGAGGCTCCGAATGATGACCCACTCCACCTGGGCGTTGATCCACTCCGTGATGAACGTGGGATCGAGGGGTCTGAAATGGCCCTGGCGAACCTGGCGCTCCACGGCACGCTCGATAGCCTCCAGCAGCCGCTGGCGTTCGGGCAGCACATGCCCAGGCGGGATCAGGCGAAGCAGCGTCACCACTTCGATGTTCCGTTCGGCGCTCTTGATCCCGGCGGCAAGGGCCTGCGAGATCGCCTCGACGCCCACCAGATCGCGCAGAGGCGGAACGATACCTTCATGTAGCTCAGCGAAGTAGCGCTCGACGAGCGTGAGCGCAATCGCCTCCTTCGTTGGAAAATAGACATAGAGTGACCCAACCCCCATGCCTGCCGCCGCCGCAATTTCGGCCATGGTCGTGCTAGCATAGTGGCGCTCACGAAAGAGCGTGCGCGCCACGGCGAGAATCGCAGCACGGCGCGCTGGATCAGCAGGGCGTGGCATCGCTCCTCCCTCTTCGCGCAAAATAAACGAATAGCGTTCGCTAACACCAAGTATAGCCGAATGCCGTTCGGAAATCAAGGGCGGACGCAGAGAGATGCATAGGGAGATGCGCATCATGTGTGTTCGAGATCATCCGCCACCGCATCCCTGCGCTGGGGTTACGCGCGCTCTGTCTGCAGACAGCGATCGCGGCGGGACTGGATCACCCATAGCCTGCACAGGTAGACTTCGCAGGGTGATAGCTCCTGTAGGCGTGGGGCTGGGCTATCACTGGGCGCAGGATAGCCCTCTGGGGATACACAGGGGGATACGTTGGGGATGGGTTGGGAGACAGTCGGCGGAATGTGGTAAGATCAGACTAGATCGTTTGGGAAAGCGGCTGTTTCACTCCGGTCTCGCTCTGGCGCATCGTGCGCGGCGTTGATCCGATGGTGAACACGTTCGCAATCCCTTCGCCAGCCGAAACGAGGTGAGCGCATGCGTGGCGTCGCCGGACCTCAGTCCGACGCCAGCGACCCAAATTGGGCGCCGGTTATTCCAATGGCTGATGTCACCGCCGCTAGCGGCCCCAGTGATGTCAGCGCTGTCTCCGATACTGTCTTCGGTGTCGAAGATGATGACGCCCCCGACCGCCCGCGTGAGGCGTGTGGCGTCTTCGGATTGTACGCCCCAGCAGAGGATGTTGCGCGTGTGACCTATTTCGGTCTCTACGCCTTGCAGCATCGCGGTCAGGAGAGCGCAGGCATCGCCACCGCCGATGGCGAGACGCTGCATCTGCACCGCGAGATGGGCCTTGTTGCCCAGGCTTTCAACGAAAACGACCTTAAAAGGCTCACCGGGTTCGCCGCTATCGGCCATACCCGCTACTCCACCACCGGCTCCAGCCGCATCGAAAACGCTCAACCTTTATGCGCCGAGGGGACGCTTGGCCCGGTGGCGCTGGCGCATAATGGCAACCTCACCAACACACTCACCCTGCTCGACCGCCTGCGCGCCGAGGGCGAGCATCTGGAAACCACCAGCGACAGCGAGATCATCACGCGCATGATCGCCTCTGCGCCCGGTGTAGATTATGTCGAGAAGATTCGGCGCGTGATGCCCTCATTGCAGGGCGCCTATAGCCTGACGCTTCTCACCCCCACCGCAGTGATCGCCGTGCGCGATCCGCATGGCGTGCGCCCGTTGACGCTTGGGCGGGTGCGCAATCACTGGGTGGTGGCGTCGGAGAGCTGCGCCATCGAGACGGTCGGCGGCCAGGCTGTGCGCGAAGTGCGCCCCGGCGAGATTCTGGTGATTGACGGCGATGGCCCCGACGGGCTGCATAGCCACGTCGGCCAGCGGTCGCAGAAGCGCGCAAGCTGCCTCTTCGAGTATATCTACTTTGCGCGGCCTGATAGTGTGATCAGCGACCGCTCGCTCTACTTCGCCCGTCAGCGCATGGGCGCCGAGCTTGCCAAAGAGTATCAACCCGATGTGGACCTGGTGATCGGCGTGCCAGATTCCGCGACACCCGCCGCCACAGGCTATGCCGCCGAGCGTGGCATCCCCTATGGCGAGGGGTTGATCAAGAATCGCTATATCGGGCGCACCTTCATCCAGCCCGATCAGCGGCTGCGTGAGCTTGGCGTCAAGCTGAAGTTCAACGCGCTCGGCGCCGTCCTCAAGGGCAAGCGCATCCTGATGATTGACGATAGCATCGTGCGTGGCACGACCACTCGCCCGCTGGTGAAGCTGCTCAAGGATGCGGGCGCACTCGAAGTGCATATAGGCATCTCGTCGCCGCCGTTCAAGTTCCCCTGCTACCTGGGGCTTGATGTCGCCAAACGCTCCGAGTTGATCGCAGCGCGACTGCCGGATGAAGCGACCATCGGGCGCTCGGTAGGCGCGGATAGCCTGCACTACCTGAGTCTGGATGGGCTGGTGCGCGCCATTGACCTGCCGCGTGAGTCGTTCTGCACGGGCTGCTTCACTGGCAAGTATCCGGTCCCGGTGCAGATTGATCTCGCCGACAAGCTGCTGCTTGAACAGTTGATTCATGAGCGCGATGACGCTACTCAGCAAGAGCAAGAGCAACGTGAGCTGGCAGGCGCGCTGTCGTAGTGGGCACAGCCGCTGGCCGACAGCAAACGAGGGAGTAGTGAATGGCGAGTCTGGGCGAGACGCTGGGGCGGCTGCTGGCGATCCCCGGCGTGCGTTCAGCCGTGCTGGTGGGACGCGAGGGGCTGCTTATCGAGTCGGCGGGGCGTGGTGATGCGCGCCTCTTCGACGCCTTGGGTGGCCTGGGCGCCAGCGCGCTTGGCACAACCGAAGCGCTGGGTCAGGAACTTGGCTCCGGCCCCACCGTCGGCGCGTTGCTCGAATACGAGGGCGCGCTGGTGAGTGTGGACCCGCTCGGCCAGTTCGCCACTATCGTCACCCTCGCCGATAGCGCCGCCAGCCTGGGGCGTGTGCGCGCCACCCTGCGCGCCAGCCGCGACGACATCCTGCGCGCACTCGATATGCGCTAATCATATGTACTCATCTGCACGCATCCGGAGGCGACATGACGCAGCCAGCCAGTGGCGCTAGCGCCTATACGGAAGCAGGCGTAAACCTCGACGCTGCCGATCAGGCCAAGTTACAGATACGCGACGCCGTGCGCTCGACACATGGGACGCGTGTGCTGGGCGGCATGGGCGGCTTCGGTGGTCTCTTCGCCATCGGCGACCTGGGCCTGCGCGATCCTGTGCTGGTCTCCTCGATTGATGGTGTTGGTACCAAGCTCAAGATCGCCTTCACCCTCGACCGCCATGAGTCCGTCGGCGCCGATCTCGTCGCCCACTGCGTCAACGACATCCTCGTCTGTGGCGCCCATCCGCTCTTCTTCCTCGATTATCTGGCGCTCGGCGCGATGGACGCCGATCAGGTGGGCGCGGTGGTGCGCGGTGTGGCGGCAGGCTGTCGCGCCACTGGCTGCGCGCTCGTCGGTGGCGAAACGGCTGCCATGCCAGGTTTCTATGCGGCAGGCGAGTATGATCTGGCGGGCTGCATCGTCGGCGTGGTCGAGCGCGAAAGCATCATCACCGGCGCGGCGATCCAGGCGGGCGACGTGATCATCGGCTTCCCCGCCGACGGCCTGCACACCAACGGCTATTCGCTGGCGCGGCATGTCTTTGAGGGCGAGGATCTGCATAGGTTTCTCCCCGACCTGGGGCGCACGCTGGGCGATGAACTGTTGCAACCACATCGTTGTTATCTAAACGAGGTGACGCCGCTGCTGGATGAACGCCTCGTTACCGGCATGGCGCATATCACCGGCGGCGGGCTGGTAGATAACCTGCCGCGTGTGCTGCCCGACGGCCTGACGATGACGCTCGACGCCACCACCTGGGATGTGTTGCCCATCTTTCGGCTGATCCAGCGGCGCGGCAGTGTCAGTTGGGACGAGATGCAGCGCGTCTTCAATCTGGGGCTTGGCTTTGTGCTCTGCTGCAGACCGCAGCATGCGGCGCGTGTGCTGGAACTGGCGGGCGCATCGGGCGCGCGGCGGGTGGGCAGCGTGCGCCAGCGCGTGGGCGATGAAGCGCCTGTGCAGGTGGAGGGGCTGGCATGACGGCGCAATCCCCCTATCCCACACCATCGGCGTCATCTGCCGATCTACCGGTGATCGCCATTCTGGTTTCGGGGCGTGGCAGCAACATGGAGGCGATTCTGCGCGCCATCGCGGTAGGTACATTGCATGCGCGGGTTGGGCTTGTCGTCTCCAGTCGCGCCGAAGCCCCCGCTTTGGAGATCGCCGCGCGCTATGGCGTTCCCACGCAGGTGATCGCCCCCAAGTCGTTTCCATCACGGGCAGAGGCAGGCGCAGCGCTGGTGGAGGCATTGCAGGCGGCGGGCGCGCAGATCGTGGCGCTGGCAGGCTACAAGCCGATCCTTGACGGCTGTGTGGTGCGCGCCTTCTCCGACCACATCCTCAATGTGCATCCCTCGCTGCTGCCTGCCTTCGCCGGCGGCATGGCGCCGCGTCCCCAGACGGAGGCGCTGGATGCAGGCGTCAAGGTGAGCGGCTGCACGGTGCATCTCGTCACCGAGGAGGTGGACGCCGGACCGATCCTCTTGCAGGCCGCCGTCCCTGTGTTTGAAGATGATACCGTCGAGACCCTCTCCGACCGCATTCTGGTTCAAGAACATCGTCTGCTGCCAGAGGCGCTGGAACTTGTCGCCAGCGGGCGCGTCGTGGTAAATGGCAAGCGGGCGCGCATCCTGCCCGTCGCTGCCACGCTTTCCACACCATGACCACTCCTCCTCCTGATGCTAATGCTACCGAGGACATCGCGTACGCCGGCAATCAGCATCACCAGCGCGTGTTGCGCGCCATCGTGGGTATCTATGCCGCCGATGCGCGTGTGCGCGTCATATCGCTCTTCGGCTCGCTGGCGCGTGGAAACTGGGACGACGCCTCTGACCTTGATCTGGATGTGGTGATTGCTGATGGGGTGGAGATCGAGCCAGTAGCCGAACTGACGGCGCTCTGCGCGAAACTGAGCGCGCTTGGTGAACGCGCCGCTGTGCTCGTGCGCAAGGGCGCGGATCGCGGCGATGTTGTGTTGGCCTCGCTGCTGGAGTTCTCAATTCGCTATCACCCACTGGCGACCACCAGCCCCAACATTGTCGAGAGTCTGCGCCTGCTGTGGCGCCGCGACGAGGGAGCAGTGACCATCAGTGACGAGTTGCTCCGTGCCGCCGGACGCGCCAACAGCGAGCCATCCGCGACCGACGTTGAGCGTGCATTAACATTGGATACGCTGGTTGGCGAGTGTGTGCGTCAGGTGGTGGGGACGCAGACGGCGCTGACGCGACGCCGCTACTGGTTCGCCGTCGAGGCGCTGCACATGCTCCGTTCGCTGCTGATGGAAGCCTTCACGCTGACCCACGGTGGCGAGCGTGACCTGCATACCTACCAGGCGCTGGCCGATCCAGTTCTTCAGGCGCAACTGGCGCAGACACTCCCAATACCTACGCTCGATGACTTCGCTTCGGTGCGCCAGGCATTGCTGGTCGCGCTGGCAGTGCTTGAGCGTGACCTGCCAGCCTACACGGCAAACCGCCGCGCACTGACCGCAGGCGAGCGTGAGGTCGTGCGCCAGATACGCCACCGCCAGCAATAGTTCAGCAATAGCAGAGTACAAAAAAGCCCCTCTCCCCCCATGGGGGAAAGGGGTTGAGGTGAGGTCAGCAGCGTTCAATCCGCCGTCCCTCGTCCTATGCTCCGGCCTTTCAAAGCCGAGAGCAGGCAACCATCGGGTGAGGCCAGTGGCCTACCACTCGTCGCGCTCACGGCGAACGCGGTCGCGCTCACGGCCCTGATTGCGGCGGTCGTAGCCGGCATCCTCTTCGGCGGGCTGAAAGGACGACTCAGTGATATAGCTGCCGCTCGGCCCAAAGCCGCCACGATCAGCGCCACGGCTGCCAAGGCTCGAACCACCACCGAAGTCATCTCGGCGCGGGCGGTCATTGTACTGGCCGCCGGACGAGTTGGCGTTATAGTCGCGGCGCGGACGGTCACTGCCATAGCGGTCGCCACCGCCGTAACCGCCATTGTCACGTCCGCCACCGCTATCGCGACCACCACCATAGCCGCCACCG
>JBDTAI010000283.1:0-9449 GCA_039924685.1 Ktedonobacterales bacterium | reverse complement strand
GGCGTCCAGAACGCGACCGGCTGGGCCGAGAACGCGGTCGCCGCCGGCGCCCGACGCAACGCCGGCCTGCAGCGGGCAATCGCTGACGGTCGGATCGATGTCGGCATCCAGCGCACCGGCGACCAGGGTTGGAAAACCGCCACAGTCGCGAAGGGCGTTCCGGCCTGGACGGCGAACACGCCGAAGGCCGCAGCGAAGTACCAGGCCGGCATGCAGCGGGTCTATGGCTACCTGCAGGCCGCGCAGCAGGCGACCGCCGGCATGGACACGACCACCGTTGAGGGTCGGATCGCGAAGGCGGCAGCCTGGCAGCGGGTCGTCAGCGAGCAGGCGCAGGCAGCGAAGGCCGGGCGCTAGGCCGGTCGAGTAGGAAAGAGAGACCGTCATGCTTCTACAGCAGATTGGCCCTCGCGGCTACCTCAACGCGCTTGCAGCTGCGACGCTCGCCTATCAGCCACCGTTCGACCGCGCCGGCATCGTCCGCACCGTGCTCATCAGCAACATGAGCGGCGCTGACACCTGGACGATCACAGTCGCCGGTCGCGAGCTGATGCGGTTCCGCATGCTCACGACAGACAACCAGCGGCTACTCTTGCCGGCAGCTGCTGCCGGCGCGCAGAAGCCCAACTTTTTCGACTACTGCCGGCGGGCGCTGGGCATCGACCCTTCTATCCCGGTTCCGCTGGGCATGACGCTGACGGTCGCATCAGTCGGCGGCGCCACGGCTGACATTCAGATCGAGTTCGAAGGCGGACTCAGCGACGTGCAGCCGTTCTATGCGCTGCTGGCCGCCACCGCCGAACGCAAGGGCTTTCGGGAGCGCGACATTAGCTACTTCACTCAACTGATGGAGGCGTTTGGTGAGCAGGCGACGATCACCCTAGCGCGCTACAATGGCGAGGTGGTCTATGGCGCGCTCGTGGTCACATGCGGCGCGACGGCCTACTATCTCTATGGCGCATCGGGGGGCGACCGCAGCGTCAAGCCCTCAGAGCTGGGGCAATATCGCGCGATGCTCTGGGCGAAGCAGCGCGGCGCCACCCGCTACGATATGTGGGGCATTCCGGCGCATCCGACGAAACAAAATCCGCTCTACGGCGTGTATACCTTTAAGAGCGGCTTTAGCGGCATCGAGGAACGCTATGTCGGTGCGCTCGATCTGCCGCTCACGCCGGTCGTCGGCGCGCGGCTGCCCGCGATGGAAACCTTTGCCCTCAAGTCGCTCTCTCTGGCGCGTGGCCACGGCTTCCAGATAGAGGATCACCTGGCGTAGCGGCGCCGCACTGGACGTGGTTGTGAGCATGCCGGTGTGTCCCAGGGCGCGTTACCACCTCTCGCGCGCAGCCGTTCACGTAACAAGAGGCGCAAAGGGCGCAATGAGCAGGGATGGCGCATCAGTTACCCGCTATGTCTATGGTACTCTCCAGCCCGCGCAGGCGGGCTTCGTGGCCACCGGCCCAAAGGCGCGGGTTTACCCGCTGCCGATGCGGCGCCGATGTGACATAGCTGATGTTAATGGCTAGCCAACAGTGATGGTGGATGGGGAAAGCAGGAAGCTGGTGGCACAGGGTACACCTGTTACGGCGTATGAGCGAGGCAGACCGCTGCACGCGGCGGCCTCGCTGCTGCGTGTCGCCATCAACGCCCAGCTTGTCTCCTTTGGCCAGAGCTACCGCAATGCCGGCGTCAGCCGCTACACCTATACCCTGCTCGATGGCCTCGGCAAGCTCGGTGGCCCCTTCATCTACACAGCCTTTGTCAACGACCGTGAGGCGTCCGCGGCGGCGGCGAGTCCGTTGGCGCACGCTGAGACACTACGGCTGGTGAGCGGTGGCTGGCCTACTGGCAATCCGGCGCAGCGCATCCTTTGGGAGCAACTGGCGCTGCCCGGCGCCCTGCGGCGTGTGGGGGCTGATGTCTTCCACTCGCCAGTGAATGTGCTGCCTGAGCGGCTGCCCTGCGCCTCAGTCGTCACAATCCACGATCTCGCCTTTGTACGCTACCCGCAGTATTTCCGCCCAACCCGCCGCATCTATCAGCAGCAGTTCACACGCCGCAGTGTGCGCGCCGCAACCCTGATCGTCGCCGTCTCGCAGAGCACCAAACGCGATCTTGTCGAGGCGATGCAGGCGCCCGCCGAGCGTATCCGCGTGATCTATCCCAGCATTGACGGCGATTTCCAGCCGACCGCCGATCCCGCGACCCTTGCCGAATTCCGCGCCCGTCACGATCTGCCTGATCGCTATCTGCTCTTTTTGGGAACTCTGGAGCCGCGCAAGAATCTTGAAACGCTCGTCCATGCGTATGCGCGGCTGCGGTCGCTGCTGCCGGATGCGCCGCAGTTGGTGCTGGCAGGAGCAAAGGGCTGGTTCTATGAGTCGCTGTTCGCCCGCGTGCGCACAACAGGGATGGAGCGGTATGTGACCTTCGCGGGATATGTCTCGCGTGAAGAGCAGCCATTGTGGTACGCTGCTGCTACGATGTTCATCTACCCTTCGCTGTATGAGGGGTTCGGCCTGCCCATCGTCGAGGCGCTGGCCTGCGGTGTCCCCACGCTCACCTCGAATGTATCGAGCATGCCGGAGGCGGCGGGAACAGTCGCCATCCAGGTGGATCCGCACGACGCGGATGGACTGGCATACGCTATGCGAGATGCGCTACTGGATGCAACACTGAAAGCGCGTACAGCGCGCGACGGACTGGCATGGGCGCGTCAGTTCAGCGCAGAGCGTATGGCGCAGGCGTACCAGGATGTGTATCGTGAAGCCGTGACCGCAGATTCAGGCAGCAGAGGGAAGCGGAGAGTCAAGTAATGGATCTCGGAGAACGGCGCGTCGAAGAGTTACACGGCGGCTCGGCCCAATTTGCGCGCGGCAGACCAGTCACGCCAGCGATGCCATCTAATCAATCCATGCAATCCATGCCAGCGATGCAGACGATGGCGGCGTGGCAGGCTCCGTCGGCTCCCTTGAGTCCAGCCGGTCCAGCGGGTTCATCAGGCGTAGCTTATCAGCCAAACGCTGCCAATGGTATCGGCATGACTGAGGCGCCCGCCGCTTCTGGTGTGCGTGCGGCGCCTGCCGCTGGCGTGACCAGCAGTGGTCCTGTTGTCGGCTGGCCTGTGCCTGCCGCACAGCCGGTATTGCCAATCTTCAGCGTCGAAACACAACTCCGCCGCCGTCGCTGGCGCGCATTCATGGCCCGCGCGTTCCTCTTCACACTCGATGCCGTGATGATCAACGTAGCGTTCTACACCGCCTACTACATCCGCTTCGTGTTGCTGCATGGGGTGCAGTTCAGCACCACCTTCATAAACGAGCCGTTCGCCACCTTCACCGAGCTTGAGATCATCATCACCGTCGGCATGCTCACGATCTTTGCGGTCAAAAAACTCTACCGTCTGCGCCCGACCGGCGCATGGTTCCGGCAGTTCTGGATCATCATCTCAAGTACGACGACAGCCTTTGCGATTTATTCGGGCTACGCCTATATCGTGCGCAAGACTGACATCTCGCTGGACCAATCCCGCTCGCTGGTGACATTTAGCTGGCTGACGGTCATCATCGGCGTGGCGCTGGCACGGCTGCTCGTCTCCATCCTGCTGACGGCGCTCTATAAGCGTGGCGCCTTCCTGACGCCGGTGCTGGTGATCGGCGCTGGCCGGCTGGGCAAGCTGATGATGCAGCAGATCGCCGCCACGCCCGCGCTGGGCTATCGCATCGTCGGTTTCATAGACGATCTTGACGGGCCACCTACCGACTTTGGGCGCTTCAAGGCGCTGGGCGATATGCACGATCTCGATACAGTCATTCGCAGCTATCGCATCGCCGAGGCGATTATCGCACTGCCTTCGCATCAACACGAGCAGATTCTGCATACCGTGCGGCTCTGTGAGCGGGCGGGCGCGAACTTCAAGCTTGTCCCCGACCTCTATGAGTTGAGCCTGGCGCGCATTGACGTAGACGCCATCGAGGGCATTCCGCTGATTGGGCTGCGTCGCAACCTGACCAGCACGCTGCAATATCGCATCAAGCGGCTGATTGATGTCGTCGGCGCCTTGCTCGTGTTGATCGTCGGTGGTCCGCTCTGGCTGCTGGCAGCGCTGGCGATCAAGCTGGATTCGCCGGGTCCGGTGCTGTACAAACAGATGCGCCTGGGCTATCGCGGCCAGCCGTTCTCCTGCTACAAGTTCCGCTCGATGCGCGTCGACGCCGACCAGATTCTCGAGCGCCTGTTGGCCAGTGTGCCAGAGGATGAGCGCGGCAAGTTCAAACTGAAGAACGATCCTCGGCGCACTCGCGTCGGGCGCTTCATTCGCAGCACCAGCATAGACGAGATTCCGCAGATTCTCAACGTGCTGCGCGGCGATATGAGCCTGATCGGCCCGCGCCCGCCGCTGCCCTCCGAGTTCGAGCGATACGAAGACTGGGAGAAGGCGCGACTGGAGATGCCGCCGGGTATGACGGGTCTCTGGCAGGTGCGCGGTCGCAGCGACATTGACTTCAACGAGATGGTGCTGATGGACCTCTACTATATCGAAAACTGGAGCCTGCGACTTGACCTTCAGATCATCGTGCAGACGATTCCTGCCGTGCTGGCCAGCAAGGGAGCCTATTAGAGCTATTCAGGCATGTTCAGGCATGTTCAGCGATATTCAGGTCGCAGAAGAATAACCAGAGAGTAGCATAGAGCGCAGCGGTGGCGCGCGGGGGACTTACGATGCGGGTGGCGCTCGTTCACGATTATCTCAACCAGATGGGCGGCGCCGAACTGGTGCTGCTGACGCTGCATGATCTCTTTCCCCAGGCGCCGATCTACACCTCGATCTATGAGCCGTCGCGGGTAGACCGCCGCTTCCGTTCGGCGGATATCCGCACCAGCTTTATGCAGCGGCTGCCGTTCGTCAAGCGCCATCACCAACCGTTTTTGCCGCTCTATCCCTTCGCCTTCGAGAGCCTCGATCTGCGCGCCTATGATCTGGTGATCAGCGATAGCAGTGCCTTCGCCAAAGGTATCGTCACGCGGCCCGACGCGCTGCACATCTGCTACTGTCACACCCCCATGCGCTGGGCGTGGAACTACAGCGACTATGTGGAGCGCGAGCATCTGGGGAGGCTGGCGCGCATGGCGCTGCCGCCGTTCATCACCTGGCTGCGTGGCTGGGACTACGCCACTGCTGCGCGGGTGGATTACTTCATCGCCAATTCGCCCACCGTCGCTGGACGCATCGCCAAGTATTACCGGCGCGAGGCGGTGGTGATGCCGCCGCCGGTAGATACGTCGCGCTTCTATATTGCTCCCCAGCGCGATGACTACTTCCTGATCGTCTCGCGGCTGATCCCCTACAAGCGCATTGATCTGGCGGTGCAGGCGTTCACCATGCTGGGCTTGCCGCTGCACATCGTCGGCAGCGGGCGCGACGAGAAGCGTTTGCGTGCAATGGCCGGGCCGACGGTGAAGTTCCTGGGGCGTCTCTCAGACGACGAGAAGCGCAATAAGCTGGCGCGCTGCCGTGCGTTCATCTTCCCCGGCGAAGAGGATTTTGGCATCACGCCAGTAGAGGCGCAGGCGAGCGGGCGCCCGGTGATCGCCTATGGCGCTGGCGGCGCGCTGGCGAGTGTGGTGGAGGGCAGCACCGGCCTCTTCTTCTTCCAGCAGACGCCCGAAGCGTTGGCCGAGGTGGTCTCCAGCTTCCATGACGAATACTTCGATGCGGGCGCGATCCGCCGCCACGCCGAGGAGTTCGATACCCAGCGGTTCTCGCGCCGCTTCACGCAGTTCGTTGAAACCAAGATCGCGGCGCATCCGGCGCTGGCGCGGCTGGCTGGGCTGACCTTTCAGGGGCCCGAGCCTTTCCCCACCATCCCTACCGGAGATCGCAGTCAGACGCTGCCGATGAATCCGGCCAACCCACCCAATCCATCGGGCAATTTCTTCGAGCAGGGATGGTAGATAGTGGCTCTTCTCGTGAGGCGCTCTCGGCCTTGATCGTGAGGTGGGCCACAGCTCGGCCATGCTGTTATTGAGACCAACAACGGGTACTGGATCGTGTGCGCTGGCGCGTGGCCTGAGGGCTACGGGTAATCCCACCGGGCAATATGATGTATACCCGATCAGAGGTTGTCAAGGCGCGTAAAAGCGGGAGCACGGCAACAGTTGCGGCTTGAGGGCCGCACAGAGGTATGGCGGTATGCCTATGATAGACCAGATAGATCATGTGTGCAAAGAGGGGATGAACAGGGGGCATCGGTGAGGAATGTGAATAAGCGCTGGTGGATTCCGCTAGGGGCAGGCGCGCTAGTGGCTGTGGTGATCGCGGTGGTGGCGTTTGGGCGCTATGCCACACATGACGCGCGCTATATCGCCAGCGAGGCCGTCGCTATCACCGCAACCACACCTGGCGCGACATCGAGCTATGGCGCTTATCTGGAGACGCAGGCGGCGACCGAAGCGGCCCAATCGCTCACCATGTCCACCGCCCTCACTAATGCAGCATTCGATGCAGCAGCGCTGGCGCAGTTGCGCACGACGAGCGCCTATACGGGTGACGCTTCATTGCATTCGTTGACGGCTGCGATGCTGGGGCAGACGTTGAGCGCGCAGCATCAGGGGGCTATCTTCACGCTGGCGGCGGCCTGGGCGACGCAGACGGGCGTGCAGGCGATTGTGACCAGCGCCGTCACGGCTCTGAGCCAGGCGGCAATCCATCAGGCGCTTCCGGGTGTTGGAGCAGCGAATGCGCCTGCGGGGACAACCTACGGCGCCATCCCGCAGCCCGACACACTCACTGTCGGGCAGGATCAGAACGACCTCACCAGCGCCCAGCAAATCCTGGTGACGCGCATCGGACTGGGCATCGCCTTCGGGCTGCTGCTGGGGTTTGCGCTGGCGTGGCTGCTCAACCGCAGGTCAAACGCTTCACCTATTGACGGATCAGCGCAAAGTCAATCTCTGGCTGCTGGCGACGCGCGACCCGCACGATGAAGCGGCGCGCCGTGTTCAGGCGTTCGCCGTTCACCTGAAACGCGATCAGCGAGCCGAGCAGCACCCCACATGCGCTGCCCAGCAGCACGCCTTCAAGAAAAAACCGGTTGCGTAACGTCGCCATCGCCGTCACCTTTCTCTCGTCGCCATTCTGTGACATAGCCAGTCAAAAACCCCGGCTCAAACGCAAGCTCAAGCCACCTATTGCAGATATACCACGGTCGGAGCCGTACTCCAGAGCCGTTCGAGCCGATAAAACTCGCGTTCCATCGGGCCGAAGATATGCAGGATCACATCGCCGCAGTCGAGCAGCATCCACCCGGTGTCCGCCTGTCCCTCGAACTTGCGGGTGTGAACCTGAAGCTCGTCCAGCTTATCTTCCACCGCAGAGGCAATCGCCGAAATCTGTCGGGAGTTGCTCCCGGTGCAGATGACGAAATAGTCTGCGATCACCGACTGTGAGCGAATGTCGAGCAAAACGACATCACTGGCCTTCTTGTCAAGGGCGACATCGGCAATTACTTTTGCCAAATCTGTTGAATCCAGACCGCAAGCCTCCTTCGCAAGCATCACTGCAACCAGGGCAGAGAATGGTGAGGGGATCGGTTCTCGTTGCTTCGGCGGTGGCGCCGCCTGCCCCTGTGTGTTCCCCACTCCTGACAGTATAGCATGCGCAGAAACCCATATGGTGTGTGCAACAGCATCTGATAGCATCTGATAGCATCTGACAGCATCGTCGAGCGTCTCACGCTGTTCGCCCGATAAGCGTGCGGGCGGAACGACCTCACTATCATATACGTATGACGGGGGCAAATCGCTCACCAATCTCAGCCATGAAGAAATGCCATTGGTCCCATCTGCGCCGATACAAAAGTCCCGCCACGTGTGTCGGCAAGTCTCCTAGAGCATGTTCACCGGAACAGGCGCGGTGTATACTGGCGGTACTGGGTTCCTCGCTGGCGCGGATACCGCCGGACATGCCAGCGCAGTTTCAGGTAGGCGACCAGCAGAAAGACTACTGCATGCGCTGCGCTATTCTCTCAGATATTCATGGCAACGTGGAAGCTCTGCGCGCCACGCTTGACGACATCACCCGCTTTACCTTCGAGCAGCGCGCGCCACTGGATGCCATCTGGTGCCTGGGCGATATTGTCGGCTATGGCCCGACGCCCTCGGAGTGCGTGCAGATCATCCGCGAGCAGTGCCGGGTGTGCATTGCGGGAAATCACGATTGGGCGGCCATTGGCAAGATCGATCTCGATGACTTCAGCGATGCCGCCGCCAGCTCTGCCGAGTGGACCGGCAAGCAGCTTTCAGTGGATGAGCGGATGTATCTGCGCTCCCTGCCAGAGCGTGTCACGCTGGGCGAGTTTACGCTGGCGCATGGCAGCCCGTCGAACCCCATCTGGGAGTATCTCACCACGCCGCCCGCCGCCGCGCCCAACTTCGCCGCCTTCGAGACACCCTTCTGCCTGGTGGGGCATACGCACCTGCCCACCATCTTCCTTCAGGCGATCCGTCCGTCGTCGCGCATCTCCATCCCGCTCAGTGGCAGCATTCCAGACGCCGAACTCTTTGCCATCAACGCCTTTGGCGGCAACCCGCGCATTGACTCCGGCATTTTGCGTGGACGCGCCGAACTGACTCCCAGGTGTGAGCAGATCGTGCCCTCGCCGGGTCTGTGGCTGCTGCCGCCGGGGCATCGCGCCATCATCAATCCCGGTAGTGTCGGCCAGCCACGTGACGGCGATCCGCGCGCCGCCTACCTGATCTACGATAGCGCGATTGGCTTCGAGTTTCGCCGCGTCACCTATGACATTGGCGCCACCCAGCGCATGATGCAGGACTATGGCCTGCCCGCCCGCATGGTGGCGCGTCTCGCCAGAGGCATCTGATGCGCGGCCACTAGCCGTTTGTCTGACTCGCGTCACTAAAGAAGGTGTAGGGTTCCTCGCCTTCTAGGTTCACCACCTCAAGAAAAGCGATGCGCGTCATCGGATAGAGCAACTCATTGACGCCATGTGTCACCCAGTTGAGCTTATTGCCCTCACGACTGCGCGGATTCCGCACGAGCAGGTAGGTTGCTGTCAGTTCAGGCAATCCCTCGATGTCAGCGGCAAACGGCTCTTCGTTGATCACATGCACGATAACCCTGAGCCCCATCGCATCCCCCTGGCAGACCATCAACGGCCCATGAACAATCGCACACTATTTTTCGGGATAGATGAACAAGACACGTAGCATCATCGTCCCCAGCCGCAACTCATCGCGGTCGTTGAGCAGATAGCGTTGGCGCGGACACAGCCGATCACCATTACAGAGTGTCCCGTTGTAACTTTCTTCATCTTCAACGAAGACGCCATCCGGCCCAACGCTAATCACCAGATGGTTGCGCGAGATGCCAGACGCCGCGCCATTCCAATCAGTGAAGTCAACATCCGGCGGGGTGTTCGGCCCGGTGTCGC
>JBDTAI010000282.1:0-3605 GCA_039924685.1 Ktedonobacterales bacterium | reverse complement strand
GGTGTAGACATCCGGCCAGAGATGATCACTCAGGCGACCCAGATTGCCCAGGAGGAAGGTTGGGGCGAGCTTGTCAGCTTTCGCCAGGGCGACGCCGTTGCGCTACCGCTGCCCGATGCCTGCGCCGACCGGGTATTCTGCAACTCGCTGCTCTGGCTGCTGCCCGATCCGGTGGCGGCGCTGCGTGAGATGTGGCGCGTGCTGCGTCCGGGTGGCTTCGTCTTTGCTGCCGAGCCGGATGGCGGACTCACCCATAGCTTTGATCCCGGTCGCCCGCGCCTGAGTGAGCTGGAACTGCGCTTCCAGCAGGCGTTCGTGCGCGGCTCACGCGAACTCGATGGCCACGACTACGACATTGGACGCAAACTGCCTGCGCTCTTGCTGGCGGCGGGCTTCGTCGCCGTGCGCGCCTATCCACGACTCTTTGTTGCGGCGGGCTGCGATCTGGGCGAGGCGCCAGAAGAGGCGCTGGCCGAGCGGCTGGCGGAATATCGGCAGGCGCTGGCGGCGATGCTGGCTGATACGCCACAGGCGCGAGCGCAACGTGCGCGGCGGGCCGAGCGGGCGCGTGTCGGCGGCATGAGCGACGACGAACTGGCCGAACACGAACGCGAGACCATCGCCTATCTGCGTGAGCGCGCCGAGAACCCCAACGCGATCCTCTACGATGGCGCGATGTATATGTACGGCGGCGTGCTCTGCGAGGGGCTGCGCTTTGAGGACGAGGGGTAGGGTGGAGGCTGGCATATGGGACAGGCCGCGCCAACGGCGCTCGTGCGACTGCGCGAGGCGGATGTCGTGCGCCTGTGTGGGCTTGCCGCCGCCGCCAGGGGCATCGAACTTGCCAGCCATCGCGCAATTGGCGCGTTGCGGCGTGAGGGGCTGCGCCTGAGTGGCATCGTCACACCCACCACTGGTGGAGCGGCGCTGGAGCAGCGTATCGCCGTCTGGGCGGAACTTGCGAGTGAAGACGCGCTGCCCGCCAACCTGCGCTGGGATTGTAGCCAGCACAGCGCGCCCACCGACGTTATGACCGCCACCGCTGCGGCGCAACCCGACCAGCCAGCTTTGCCCACAGCCGTGCCCGCCGGGGGGCAGGGCTGCGAGCACGTCGCCGCGCTGCTCACCACCTGGATACGCGCCCCCGCCGACTTCCAGACACCCGCGCCATTTGCCCCTGCACAGCCACGCATTGCTGGGGAAACACCTCCAATGCCACAACTGTCACCCTCGCCCCATGCTCCACTGCATGCTGCGGATGCTGTCGTCCAGCCGCGCCTGCTTGCGCCTGAGCGCGCCGCCCGTTCACCACAACCGCCTCATCCAACTGGCAACACACTTGCCGATGCGTTGGCGCGACTCAACAACGATGCGCTATTGGTGCTGGCGCGACGTGTGCTGGGCGTTGAAGCGACCGAACCATCTGCCTATGCGGCGCAGGAGGCGCGCAGGCGGCTGATCACAACGCTGACCGATCCACCACTGGCGCGGGCGCTGGTGGCACGGCTGGAAAACGGCGCGCAGGCGTTGCTCACCGATCTGCTGCTGCTCGGCGGGGCGATCACAGGAACTGATCTCGACGCCTACGCCGTTCGCGCCGGACACGCCCCAGCGGCGACACGCGCCGACATGACGCTCCTCGAACGTCACGGGCTGGTGTTCGCCGCCAGCGGCGCAGGCGCGCTTGCGCCGCGAGACGACATCAACAACACCAACGATGCAGCGAACGCGCAACGATTCCCCGAACGGCAGAGTGAGCGCCGCTGGGGCGACATCACCGGCTGGCGCATACCACCTGAGATACGCGCCGCCCTGCCCGTCACGCTTCCAGCGCCACAGGGCGAACAGCCACGCGGGCGACTGGAACGCGCGGCGCCACGTCAACTCTTGCAGGCGCTGGCGTTACTGGCGCGGGCGCCGCATCCGCTGGGTGTCTGGCCGCTGAGCGCAGATGACGCTGAGCGTGAAGAGCGCCGGGATGGCGTAGCGAGAGACATCGGCAGACAGAATGAGCGTGTCGAGCGACGCGGTACATCGGCCTTTACGCTGATCCCTGGCGATCTGTCGGCTGCCACCGTGAATGAGGCGGCACGCGGGGCAAATATGCCGCCTGGTCTTGTGCGGCTGGCGCGGCGTGTGTTGCTGTGGATACGCCAACAAGACCCTGGCCAACCTATCGCCGATGTAGCAACCGTCCCTGTGGACGAACGGGCGCTGGCCTTGCGCGCCGCCTTTCGCCTCTGGCGTTCGGTCGCCTCGCCAGCCGACCTTGCCGATCTGGATGGGCCGCATTCGTCCGTGCGGTTGCGCGTTGATGCCACCTCGCCTGTGTTTCAGCCTGCCGCCGTTGCCGCCGAGGCCGCCGCTGGTCGCGCCTTTGCCCTGAACTTGATCGCTCTCACGCCGCCCGTAACCTGGTATCCGCTGGCCGATTTCCTGGCGCTCGCCTGGCGCATCCATCCACTCTTGCTGCGTGGACGCCAGCAAGCATATTCATCGCCCGCATGGTGGATCGAGCGTAGGCGCGATGGCCGCCCGCTGCGCCCGACGGTGTATGACGAGTGGATGGCCGCTGAGGGCGCCTGGCTGCGTCTGCTGATCGAGGGGCCGCTGCGCTGGTGGGGCGCGCTTGACCTGCTGACCGACACAAGCGCCGATGGGGCAACACTGGCCTTTCGCCTTACACCGTTTGGCGCCTGGCTACTCGCGGACGATACGGCGCCGCTGGATGCAGTCGCTGTGCAGCGGACGCACGCGGCATTGCAGGACAATGGAGGGCCAGCCGCGTTGCCCACCCATGACGGCGCATTGGCAGTGCAGCCACTCGCCGCCGGGGAGCCGCTGCTGACGGCGCTGGACCGCTGGGCGCGACCGACGAACATTGCTGGCGGGCGGCTAATCTACACCTTCACGCCTGAGCTTGCCTGCGCAGCCTTCGATCAGGGCGCGCAGCTCAACGAATTGCTGGCGACGATGCGCGCAGTCAACGCCGATACGAGAACAGGCGGGCGCATTCCTGACCGGGCGATACAGATGGTTGGCGAACGACTGGCGGCATGGCGGGCAGCGTATGGGCAGGCGCGCATCGAGACGGGGCTTGCGCTACTCGAAGCGCGTGACGAGGCGACTCTGGTGGAGGCGCTAGCCTTTGCGCCTGAGATTGCTGCTCGCTGCCGTCATATTGCGCTGGGGGTCGTGCTGATCCCACCCGCCGATCTGGCGGCATTAGGCGCCATTCTCGCCGCCAAAGGCTATCATCTCTGAATAGCTGCGACATCGGGGCGATCAGGATCGTCTGAACAGCCATGACATGCGGCGAACCGGGAAGCGCAGCACATCTGTAGGGGCGTTTGACGGGCGTCCGTTGTAGGCATTGTCAGGCCGGTAAGTGAAAGGACAGGTGACATGGCGCACAGACGGCGCAGGCTGGCGGGCTGGCAGATAGCAGCGTTGGCGATAGGTAGTGGAGCGGGCGCACTGGCGCTTGCCACCAGTCACGACTCTCGCGCCCTCCGCACGCCCAGATTCGACATATCCCATTACCCGATTCAGGTGAGCCTCGCTGACAAGCGGCCCCATCTGCGTCGAGTCCTCGAACCCATCCC